>NZ_WKFA01000003.1:0-244326 GCF_021605325.1 Pseudomonas sp. PA-7-1E | reverse complement strand
TCTTTGCGGGTTTGTTTGCGCTTACCGGCGTACTCGGCGTCAGCGAAGGTCATCTGCTTCATGGGGAAACTCAGCGGGTGGAATCCGGGTATTTTGCCAAAATCTGGAAGTCTTCTTCAGAGTTTCCCTAAGACGACCATGTGAATTACCCTCGTGCTGAGCGGTGTCTTTTCCCCGCAGCGACAGCATCGACGTTGACACCATGGCAAGGTCAACGATTATCTAATCAAAGCCGTGAGCGCAGATTTCGAGAAGTTTTACGGGACTTGACCACTCGGCTGCTAATTAGCTCGCTACCATTTGAACGGTTTCCAGGAGTGCGCCCTATTGTTCTCGTCGGTAAAGGTCGGCTAACGGCAACATTGCGGCTCTCTCGCTTGATCCAACGATTTTGTATGCCTCTCGTTTCGTCAACGGCTTTGATCTGTCCTCCCGCGAACCTTGCATAGGTATAGGGGGGAGGCCTATCATGCGACCCTATATAGGTAGGGGGGGTATAGCGTGGGTCATATCGCATCACACAAAGACGATCTTCTTAAACGTGTAAAACGTATTGCCGGGCAAATTCAAGCTGTTGAACGAGCATTGGAATCGGACTTCGACTGCGCCAAGACACTACATCTTGTTGCGGCCACTCGGGGTGCCATCAACGGGCTGATGGAGGAGATCATCGAGGATCACGCACGAGCACATGTCGCGAACCCCGCGCTCAGCGAAGAAGAGCGTAACAAGGGCGTCGAAGAGCTTCTTGAAGCTATCCGCCGGTACTCCAAGTGAATGCATCCAGGTAAACACGTATGAGCAGGACCGACATCGATTACACACACGACCACGTGTTTCTAGGCTCAGCGCACGATGAGAATGCCAAGCGTACGCTTTGGGTTGTAGCACTCACGGTGGTAATGATGATCGGGGAGATCACCGCCGGCTATATCACGGGTTCGATGGCGTTACTGGCCGATGGCTTCCACATGGCAACCCATGCCGGCGCATTGGGCATCGCGGCGGCCGCTTACGGATACGCAAAACGCCACGCTACCAGCCAGCGCTACAGTTTCGGTACAGGAAAGGTTGGAGACTTGGGCGGGTTCGCCTCGGCGCTGATTCTTGGCATGATTTCGTTGGGCATTGGCGTTGAATCGTTCATGCGTTTGTTGCAGCCAACACCGGTTCAGTTTGGCACCGCGACCCTCATCGCCGTTGTCGGTTTGCTCGTCAACATTGTCAGTGCCCTGCTGCTGGGTCATGGGCATGGGCATGGGCATGGACATGGACATGGGCACGACCACGATCACCCTCATGCCCACAACGGAAACGACAACAACTTGAGGTCCGCCTATGTCCACGTCGTTGCAGACGCGCTGACGTCGATTCTGGCCATCGCTGCCTTGCTTGCCGGTCGATATCTGGGTTGGGTGTGGCTCGACCCGGTCATGGGTATCGTCGGCGCTATCGTTATCGCGCGTTGGGCCTGGACCTTGATGGGGGTAACTGCGGGCGTGTTGCTCGATCAGACCGACGCGCACGTTGCCGAGGAAATCCGCGAACTCGTTGAGAAACCTGGTGGCGCTACCATTACAGACTTGCACGTTTGGAGGGTGGGACCTCAAGCGTGCGCGGCGATCGTCAGCGTTCTAGGTGAAGCCACTGTGAACGCCGAGAGCATTCGTGAGCGTCTCAAAACAGTTCACGAAGTCAGCCACCTGACCGTCGAGTTCCGGCAGACATGACTCAGCGCCTGTCCAGCACAACCTCTATAGGACACACCGATGCCGCCCGGTAAACGTGAACTGGCTCGGATCGAGCGCCAGTTGATCGTCACGCTCACCGACGCGTGCGAAACAGCAAAGGACGAGATAAAGGGGTTTATTTGGCTCACTCACACCGCTGACCTAAGTGCGTTGGCTGAAACCCTGAAGGTCATCTGGGTGTTCGAAACCCTGGCTGACAGGAAGCGGGCCGAGATTGACGCGAAGGCCCGCATCTTTGAGTTGACGGCGATCGCCTTGAAAGAGGCCAATCTTGACCTGCCTGTTTCAGACCGCAATGTCCGCTTTGACTCGGAGCAAGAGTGCCAACGCACGCACATAGGCGACTGGAAACGTCGCGTGGCTCAACTAGATAAAGCTAAGGGGGACTGACCATGGCAAAAGAAATCGAGAATCCTTGTATCTCGGTTTGCCAACTCAGTGGTGATCTGTGTGTGAGCTGCGGGCGGAATAAGGAAGACATCAGAAAGTGGAAGCGCATGAAGCGGCCCGAAAAAATGGCCGCTGTGCAAAGGGCGAATGCGCGCTTAAAGGGATTGAAGAAAGCACATGGATCGCCATTCCCCCCGAGTTAAAACCGCTGCAATTTTGAAGGTCAGTCAACTCGGGTATTCCTCAGCCTCAATGCATTGAAAACTACCGACGCGGAACTGACGCTCATGGCTATGGCAGCGATCATTGGCGACAGGAGGTGCCCCGTCAATGGATAGAGCAAACCAGCGGCAAGAGGTATACCCATTGAGTTGTAGAGAAAAGCAAAGCCCAAATTCTGGCGCATGTTTTTAACTGTGGCGACCGAAAGAGCTCGTGCTCGTAAGATCCCCATCAGGTCACCTTTGACCAGCGTGAGTTGCGCGCTATTCATCGCCACGTCAGTCCCCGTTCCCATGGCTATCCCCACATCTGCTCGCGCCAGGGCCGGAGCATCGTTGATACCGTCACCTGCCATGGCCACTTTTCGCCCGTGTTGCTGTAGGTCTGCCACCAGACGTTCCTTGTCTTGGGGTTTGACTTCACCGTGGACCTCTTCAATCCCCATCTCCCTGGCGACAGCCCGAGCGGTAGTAAGCCCGTCCCCAGTAGCCATGATGATTTTCACGTTGTGAGCCTTAAGCTTGGTGACGGCCTCTTTTGAGGTTGGCTTGATCGGATCTGATACGGCCAACAAACCTGCCAATGCGCCGTCGACGGCGAGGTAGATAATACTGATGCCGTCAAGTCGCAACACCTCAGCGCGCTCTTGTAGGGAGTTGGTGCTCACGCCTGCGGCTTCCATCAACGCTGTGTTCCCCAGCTGGAGCTTCTTGCCATCGACAACGCCACTGACGCCGATACCCGAATCCGACTCAAAGGATTCGGGCTTGGTGAGCTTTATGTTCTCGGCTCGGGCGTGATCGACGATCGCATGTGCTAAAGGATGCTCGCTGCCCTGATCAAGGCTGGCAGCCAGGTGAAGGACGTCGTCGGGATTGAAGGTGGGAGTGGCCTCCACGCTGTGAAACACGGGCCGTCCCTCTGTCAGGGTGCCTGTCTTGTCGACAATCAGCGTGTCGATTCTGCAAAGGCTTTCAATTGCACTGGCATCTCTGAACAAAACACCCATGCTGGCTGCTTTACCTGTCGACACCATGATCGACATAGGCGTAGCAAGTCCCAACGCACAGGGACAAGCGATGATCAGCACGGCGACAGCGTTGATTAGACCAAACACCCAACTGGGCTCAGGGCCGAAAAGCCCCCAACCGATAAATGTCATTATCGCAATCGCGATAACACCCATCACGAAGTAGCCGGCAATCGAGTCGGCCATTCGTTGCATCGGCGCCTTGGAACGCTGAGCTCTCGCGA
Source organism: Pseudomonas sp. PA-7-1E (assembly GCF_021605325.1). Taxonomy (NCBI): domain Bacteria; kingdom Pseudomonadati; phylum Pseudomonadota; class Gammaproteobacteria; order Pseudomonadales; family Pseudomonadaceae; genus Pseudomonas; species Pseudomonas sp. PA-7-1E. Next base: position 240,709 of record NZ_WKFA01000003.1, on the reverse strand, counting down.
CCATCTGTACGATCTGGGACAGCATGGTTTCGGCACCGACCTTCTGGGCCTCCATCACCAGGCTCCCATGCGTATTCAGCGTGGCGCCGATCAGGCTATCTCCAGCTTTCTTCATTACCGGGACTGGCTCGCCAGTGAGCATCGACTCATCCACCGCACTTTCACCCTCAAGTACCGAACCATCAACTGGCACCTTTTCACCCGGTCTGACCCGTAAGTGGTCTCCCAGGTGCACATGTGTGAGAGGAATGTCTTCCTCCTGGCCATCGGCATTGATCCGGCGTGCAGTTTTGGGCGAAAGGCCGAGAAGAGACTTAATGGCGGCGGAAGTTTGTGATCGGGCTTTGAGCTCAAGGATCTGGCCAAGCAACGTGAGCGAGATGATGACCGCTGCCGCTTCGAAGTAAACGCCGATACGTCCATCTTGCATGAAATTGGAGGGAAAACTTTGGGGGAAGAGCGTTGCTATGACGCTGTACAGATAAGCTGCGGCGGTGCCCAACCCAATCAGAGTCCACATGTTGGGACTGCGATTTTTAACCGAGGCCAGTCCCCTTACAAAAAAAGGCCATCCTGCCCATAAGGTCACGGGTGTCGCCAGAGCGAACTCGATCCAGTTTTGAGCCGAACCATGAAGAAGTTGTAACGAGTGACCCGCCATCGCGAGCACGGTTACGACCACGGTTAAGGGCAGCGACCACCAGAAGCGGCGATTGAAATCCCGGAGTTCAGGATTTTCTTCTTCATCAAGCGCCGGCATGACAGGCTCTAGTGCCATGCCACATTTAGGACAGTTACCGGGGCCGGTCTGCCGTATTTCAGGATGCATCGGGCACGTAAATTCAGTGCCCGTTTGTACCGCAGACTCCGGCGTTGTGCTGCCTGACTCGTTGCGCACCACGTGGCCACTGTAGCGCTCAGGGTCCGCTCGAAACTTCTCCTGACATTTCAGGCTACAGAACCGATACGTCTGTCCTTGGTAAGTCTCAGCAAATTTACTCGACGAAGTGACTGCCATTCCACACACCGGGTCATGTAGATCAGCATCATCCCGGGAAGCAGCATGGGTGTGATTATGGTCGTGATGGCCAGAGGTGGTAGGCATGTCTATTCCCCTTGTAAGGTGCTACTAGAAATGAGCATATTCAGTACAACGCTGATTTGCGGCTCCACAGTGGTGCGGTGATGTTTCCGCACGGACCCCGGCTGAGAAGCGTTGCTATGTTACTTGCGACTTAGCGTAGCCAACTCTTGCGTCGGGCCGGCAGAAACAGCCGACTCCGGTTTATTTCAGATCAAATTCGCCGACCATTCCCGATTGGTAATGCCCCGGCACGTTGCAGGCAAACTGAAGCCCTGCACTGTCGTTGAAGGTCCAGATCAGCTCTTGGGTTGAGCCAGGCTCAATCAGGACACTGTTAGGGTCGTCATGCTCCATTGCGACCATCTTCATTCCGCCCATGCCGTGGCTCATGCCGCTCATCTTCCCGGTACCGGTAGGGCTTAATGTTCCGTTCTTGAACATGCTTGCCATTTCTTTCTGGTGTGCTGCATGAGCAGCGGCTTTGCCGATGTTGAACTCATGCAGCAGCGAACCCTCGTTGCGAAGGACAAAGCGGATTGTTTCACCAGGTTTTACGTCGATGCTTTTAGGCTTGAAAAAAATGTCGCCCATCTCGACCTCTACAGTGCGGGTAACGTCAGAGGCCACACCAGGCTGGCCTATGTCGTCTTGTCCATGCCCAGCATTAGCCATAGCCGTAGCAGCGAAAAAAAGGGTCATTGCTGCGATGAACGGGGTAGCGAGCGTAGTTTTCATGGTGACCTCAGGAATACGTGGGAACATTGGCTATGCTAATGATGCTCAGCTGCCAGCTAACTGACTTGGGCATTACTTCTTTGTCAGTTTTCTAAATAGATACGGCGTCCAATTGACGCCGCAACAAGATGCTGACAAGTACTTATCCTGGGGGCGTTTATTGATGGTTTTCTGAAAGCATCAATTTGTGCTCGCGCTGCATCTGGCGCAAAACGTCGTCAACAATTTTGTCGTGCTTCTCCATCCAGGCTAGATGCTGTTGGGGTGACATTGAGGCATCTGGGTGATCGTTGTGGAGCTGGCTCATGATGTCGCCAAGCATCTTCATGTGTTCTGCCATGTGGACGTGACGCTCTCCTTCAGGGGCTTGTTCAGCTTTCATCAACGTGGCCTCGGCCTTGTCGCGCAAACCTTCCATACGCTCAATCACACGATCTCCGCCGCTTTCAGCCCACACAGAAGCCGAGACCAGTATCGAGCTTACAAAAAACAGCATTTTCAGGTGGTTCATCGGGGTAGCTCCTCATGAGGGAATCCGACTTCCATACGATTCATCGCTCAGAGGTCGGTCGAGCACCAATGAAGTGCTCATGTCTGAACCCTAGCCAGCACTCGCTGACATCTACCTGAAGCCAAGATTACTTTTCTGTCAGTTGCTGGTTGGCTGCCAGTTTTCGTTGCAGACTCCGCTTAACCTTTATCTGAGAACGACCTCATGAGACTTCTTGTCGCTGAAGACGAACCAAAAATAGGTATCTATTTGCAGCAAGGGCTCAACGAGGCCGGGTTCAATGTCGACCGTTTCACGAATGGAAAAGAGGCGCTTCAGCACGCTTTGAGCGAAGCCTATGATCTGCTGATTCTCGACGTCATGATGCCGGGTTTGGATGGCTGGGAAGTCCTGCAGAAGGTGCGCGCTTCCGGGAAAGACGTCCCGGTGCTTTTTCTCACCGCCAGAGACCGCGTTGAAGACCGAGTGAAGGGACTTGAACTCGGTGCGGATGACTATCTGATCAAACCCTTCGCGTTTTCTGAATTGCTTGCTCGAGTCAGAACGCTGCTGCGTCGCGGTAGCAGCGCACCTTCGCAAACCTTTATGAAACTGGCTGACCTTGAAGTGGACCTGCTCAAGCGTCGAGCCATCCGAGGAGGCAAACGCATAGACCTTACGGCCAAAGAGTTCGCGTTGCTTGAGCTTCTGCTGCGTCGTCGAGGGGAGGTGCTGCCAAAGTCTCTTATCGCCTCCCAGGTTTGGGATATGAACTTCGACAGCGATACCAACGTTATCGAGGTTGCAGTGAGACGGCTCAGGGCCAAGATAGACGACGATTTTGAGGTCAAGTTGATTCATACCTCAAGGGGAATGGGTTACATGCTCGATGCACCAGATTCGGAGTCGTGATGAACCGGATGTCCCTGACGACTCGTATGAGTCTGATGTTTATGCTCGCGGTAACGGCCGTGCTCACGGTCGCCGGACTCAGTTTCAATAACCTCAGCCGGCATCATTTCAAGATGCTGGATCAGCAGGCATTGTACGAAAAACTCCACTCGACCCAGCGGATCTTGTCCGGGCTGAGCAACATCGATCAATTCAGCGAGGCTAAACCGGAGTTAGAAGCGCTGCTGGGCGCACACCGTGATTTGACTGCGCTTATCATCGATGGCGACGGCAAGGTGCTGTTTGCGGATCCCGGCCCGGTCGACGTTCCGAAGGCGTTTCGAACAACCACAAACACAACCGTCTGGGAATGGCGGGAGCAAGAGCAGATGTTCCGTGGTGTGACTGCGCAATCCGTAGTGACGGGACAAGAAAGGCCATTAACTGTCATGTTGATTTTTGACGTTACGCAGCATATGTCCTTTTTCGAGACGCTCGAACGATGGTTTTGGATAGGGTTGGTGATCAGCGCATTGGTCAGTGCTGCACTCGGCTGGATGGTAGCTAGCAGTGGCATGCGGCCTATCCGCCAGGTCACATGGGTTGCTGCCTCCATGTCAGCAAAATCACTCAAGGAGCGTATTCCCCTGGCACCCGTTCCGAAAGAGCTTCAACAGATGGTGTTGTCGTTCAACGCCATGTTATCCAGGCTCGACGATGCATTTGTCCGGTTATCCAACTTTTCGGCAGACATTGCCCACGAACTACGGACCCCCGTGAGCAACTTGATGACCCACACTGAAGTGGTGCTTTCGAGAAAAAGAAACATCGAGGACTACGAAGACAATTTGTACTCCAATCTTGATGACTTGAAGCGCATGAGCCGGATGATTGATGACATGCTTTTTCTGGCGAAATCTGACAATGGTCTAATTACGCACGAGAGCAAGCCAATAGACCTGGTGGCTGTCGTGGAAAAATTGCTTGAGTACTACCGCCTGTTGGCTGATGAACGAGGGATCGAGCTCAAGGTTTCAGGACGGGGGAGCGTGCGAGGTGATGTTCTTATGCTCCACCGAGCGATTTCCAATCTGCTCTCAAATGCGCTGCGCTACACCTATGAAGGGACGTCAATCAGTGTCGATATTCAGCACAAGGATGCGTCGGTAACGGTTGTCGTGGAAAACTATGGTGAGCCCATTGCCCCCGAACACCTTGAAAAGCTGTTTGATCGTTTTTATCGCGTGGACCCAGCGCGGCGAGAAGGAAGTCCGAGCAACGCAGGGCTAGGTCTGTCAATTACCCGATCAATTGTCGAAGCGCACAATGGCAAGATCTGGTGTACGTCAGGCGACGGGAAAACGGCTTTTCATCTTGAGTTTCCGGCCGTCGATTCCACGGTTAGCTGAGCGACAAAACATTGGGACCAACGACGTCTTGGCGTTCTGCGTTTGCTACGCCTCTGCGGATTTTTCAAAGTGATTGAGCTCCCCTGTCCTGCGGTACGCCGTGTCTTTTCCAGGTCTTGCTACGCTCAACGATTAGATGCCAAACATCGGATCAAGCTGACTGAAATGTAATCGAACAGTTTGTGATCGTGTGGCATCGTGTTCTCGCACTGTGACGTTAGGGCTAGCGAGTTTCTCCTGTTCAACCTGGCGAAGAGGACGGGGGCTCCAAGTTAATCAACAGTGGTTTTTAAAGAAATTAAAAACTAGTTCCTCCCAAAAAACCTCGAATCAACAGCGCTTGCTGTGAGGAGTCTTGCATGTCATTCCTTAAAACTACGTCCGTGGCTGTTGCAATCACTGCTGGTTTGCTTCTGAGTGCAGTGGCCCAGGCACATCCAAAACTACTTTCTTCCACTCCGGCAGAAGGCTCGGATGCGGCGGCTCCGTCGAAAATCGAACTGCATTTTTCTGAGAATCTCACCACTCAGTTCTCCGGTGCAAAGCTGATCATGACCGACATGCCAGGCATGCCTAACTCACCCATGGGTGTAAAGGCCGCCGTCGCTGCTGGTGGTGATCCGAAAACCATGGTGATTACGCCGGCTGCACCGCTGACCACCGGCACCTACAAAGTTGAATGGCGTGCAGTGTCTTCGGACACCCACCCGATCACCGGCAACTTTTCATTCAAAGTGAAATAATCCATGAGCGACTCATTAAATATCGTGGTTCGCTTTGCTCTCTATTTTGACCTGATGTTGTTATTTGGACTGGCCATATTTGGCTTGTACAGCCTCAGGGGAAAGGAAAGGGTATCGGGCACGGTCTTGAACTTTGAGTCGCTTCTCTACGGTACTTCTGTTGCAGGTGTAGTTCTGTCCCTTGCTGCGATGTTGTTGCTTGCAAAAGCAATGAGCGGTGTATCGGAGCTTATGGAGCTACATCACCACATTTTTGAAATGGTCATCATGGGCACCGACGTTGGGCTGACCTGGATGGTTCGGATAGCCGCCTTGGTGGGGGCAATTCTGGGCGTCGCGTTGAATAAACGATATCCGACACCCAGCCTCTGGATCGTCACCGTCTGTGGAGCAATCGCGTTGGCCACGCTAGCCTGGACGGGGCATGGTGCCATGGACGAAGGCAGCCGCCGCTACTGGCATTTTCTCAGCGACATTTTCCATTTATTAGCGGCAGGTGGCTGGTTGGGTGCTCTAGCGGCCTTCGCTCTACTGCTACGGTTGAAATCGCTGAAGGGTGAGGAGGAAGCACGTATTCTTGCCCGCGTGCTGACTGGCTTTGAGTCGGCCGGCGGTGTGATTGTTGCGATCATAAGCGTTACGGGAGTAGTAAATTACCTTTTCATCGTCGGTCCCAACCTTGATGAGGTCATGCTCAGTACCTATGGCCAGTTGCTGTTTTTGAAGATCCTGCTCTTTGCCGGGATGATCGTTTTAGCGACGCTGAACCGCTTTCACTTAAGCCCGCTATTGGAGCGCTCGGTTCGCAATGGTCAATACTCTGTAGCGGTCAATGCCTTGCGCCGCAGCATGAAATTCGAATTCCTGATGGCAATCCTCATCATCTGTCTTGTCGCATGGTTAGGCACGCTAAGTCCTGAAATGGAAATGAGCGCGCAATAGAGGTTTCTGGCAGCTAACCCAGAAGCCTGGAGCGTGATTGTTAGCACCATTTCTACTGGCTACACTTCAGCCCATGACACGCTGTCTACGGCTTTGCCTGATTTTCCTGATTAGCCTGGCGCTTCCCCTCAGCGGGATGGCGGGTGTTCAAGCGCCGGAGAGCCATGTCCAATGAAACCCTTGGATGGCGGATGACAACATGGGCCAACGCTGCCGCCGTGACATGAAGTCCCCCGAACTCGGTGAACCCCGTAAGCCGAGCAAGGGTGCAAAACAGGCGGTAAGCTGCACATTTCAAAGCGGCAATGAATTTACCCTGTCGCACGGTTAAGCACTTTGCGTCAGAAATTTAATAAGCACGGAGGTGTCGGTGGTTCAATAATGATAACTGAGCACGGTTAACTTAGAGCTATTACCATCGATTTTCCCACATGTCGCCGCATGCGGTTTTAATGGGATGGCAAATTTGCGAACCACAGGACAATCCTAAGGCACGCATCCTGAAATAAACCAAGATAGCGGACTTTATTGCACAATGACGATTCTCACCTCGTACAATCTCTACGCACATGGAGTCTTTTGCCGCGTTAACTACGATTCGACAATGATTCAATGATGCGACATTGCTCTATAACACCACCGTGGCAGCAAACACTCAGTCGTGTCAGTTCGGCTTCTAAACCTCGTAAGTCCTGAATACGGATTCGAACTTGTTGGAGTTGCCCTTGCACTTTCGCATCCACAGCGGCGCAGGAAGCGTCGCGTCGGTCAGCCAGGCCGAGTAGATCGCGAATGTCATCGACGCTGAACCCAAGCGCGCGGCTGCGACGGATAAACAGCAGCCGGTTGCGCTCTTCATCTGTGTAAAAGCGATAACCCGACGGTGATCTTCCAGCAGAAGGCAGCAGCCCTGACTGCTCGTAATAGCGGATGGTTACGGCTTTGGTATCGGTCAGCTTCGCCAAGGCACCGATCGTGTACGTGGGCGCATTCATTTCTCTTGACCCTATAGTTGCTGGAATCCTCATTCTACTCGCGTCAGGCAACAAGCAAATCCTTGCTCACCGTTCTACCGATCGCCAGGCCTCTGATCGATGAAAACCCTCCCCGCCGATCTCTTCAACTCGAGTTTGGACGCTTTGCTCTGCACATGGCTGCTTACCTTCGTAGCAGAGCTTCTGTGCTGCTCGTCGGCCGCCGCATAGGGCAAGTGCCCTGTGTGCTTTGCTGTGAGGACGGGATGCCGCCTGATATTAGCGTCACGAAATAGGACGCCGTTGATGCCAACACCGTAGGCGCGAGGGGAAGCAGCATTTCCTATCTACTACCGGCCACTTACTCACTGTGATCACGTTGAACATGAATGGTCGCTGGTGGATGCCTTAAGGCATCGAAGAATCTCTTGACCTTATAGTGGCTATAAGGTGTTCACTCTCGCCATGAAAAGCGGAGAGCGTTCTCATGAAAAACTGTTGCGGTGACGAGCAAGCACCAAAAAAGCCAGCGGGCGTGGACGTTTTTGACCCTGTCGCATCCGGGAGCTGCTGTGCGACTTCCGCAACATCGGGTGAAGACGAAACCGATCGAGATCGAACTACCAGTTGCTGTTCTTCTAAGACCTCGGACGTGAATCCTGCGCTTTCAACAACCAAAAGTGCGGATGGCTGCTCTGCTGGAGGCAACGGCGGAAAGACAAGCTGCTCCACTTCATCTCCGACATCTTCTCAATATCCACCTACCGAACCGAACGAGCCCACCACCTCGGTTGTTACCGATGCATGTTGCTCTGCATCTGGAACGGATGGCCCAAGCGCGTGCGCATCCAAAGTGTCATCAGCCGTTGTCAACGACACGGCTCGCTTGAGTCGTTTCCGGATTGGGCAAATGTGCTGTCCTACCGAGCAGGCGATGATTGAGGGCAAGCTTGCAAAGATGCCTGGAATTCAGAAATTGGAATTCAACATGATGAACCGTACTCTAGGTGTCTGGCACGAATTGCCACATACCCTGGGAATCGAAGCGGCCGTGTCATCGCTTGGTATGCAGGCGGAACCGTTGAATGGCGCGGTCGACGTACCAGGCGCGGATAAGCAGCAAAGCCAGTTTGAAGCTGAATCACTGCGCAAAAGCACCTGGTGGCCGTTAGCGCTGTCTGGTATTGCTGCGGTAGGCGCGGAAATTTTGCATTTCACCCAGGCAGCCCCCGAATGGGTGATTGCTGCTGTAGCTTTAATCTCGGTAGCACTCTGCGGGCCCGCGACTTACAAGAAAGGTTGGATCTCTCTCAAAAATTTCAATCTCAACATAAACGCGTTGATGAGCATTGCGGTGACGGGAGCGGTCCTGATTGGGCAGTGGCCAGAAGCGGCGATGGTCATGTTTTTATTTACTGTTGCCGAATTGGTTGAGGCCAAGTCGTTGGATCGTGCACGCAATGCGATCAAAGGACTGATGGACTTGACCCCAAATCATGCAACGGTGCGCCAGGCAGACGGCAGTTGGCTGGACGTAGATGTCAAAACCGTCCAGATCAGCTCCTTGGTTCGAGTTCGCCCCGGCGAGCGCATTGGTCTGGATGGCAACGTGATCTCCGGCAACTCTACCGTAAACCAAGCCCCTATCACCGGGGAAAGCTTGCCCATCGAGAAAGCTGTCGGTGACCCTGTTTATGCCGGCTCGATCAATGAGTCCGGTTCCTTCGAGTACCGCGTGACGGCTGAGGCCAGCAATACGACACTGGCCCGGATTATTCATGCTGTGGAGGAAGCCCAAGGTTCACGCGCCCCGATCCAGCGGGTCGTCGATAAGTTCGCCAAGGTTTATACGCCATCGGTGTTTTTCTTCGCCCTTGCCGTTGCGATATTCCCGCCCCTGTTTATGGCCGGATTATGGGCTGACTGGATTTATCGGGCGCTGGTGCTTCTGGTAGTCGCTTGCCCTTGCGCACTGGTGATTTCGACCCCGGTGACCATTGTAAGCGGCCTCGCGGCAGCGGCGCGAAAAGGCATTTTAATCAAGGGCGGGGCGTACCTGGAAAGCGGTCGCAAGATCACCCATCTGGCCTTGGATAAAACTGGGACCATTACCCATGGCAAGCCCGTACAGACCGATTTTCTGCCTCTAGCTGATGGATTATCTAGAGATTATCGCATTGCCGCCGCGAGCCTTGCCCAACGTTCGGATCATCCGGTTTCGCGGGCTATTGCCAAACAAACGGCCCAGCAATCGCTGCGGTTGCTGGAAGTGGATAACTTCGAAGCGCTGCTGGGCCGAGGGGTCCGCGGCGAGATCGAGGGTAAGCGCTACCAGTTGGGTAACCATCGTTTGTTGGAGGAGTTGGGGTTCTGCTCACCTAATACCGAAGCCGCCCTGGGCCACCTTGAGCGGCAAGGGAAAACTGTAGTCATTCTGTCCGATGACAAACGGGCGCTGGCGTTGTTTGCAGTCGCCGATACGGTAAAAGCCACCAGCCGAGCCGCAATCGAGGAGCTTCACGCGTTAGGTGTGAAGACTGTGATGTTGACAGGGGACAACCCACATACCGCGCTGGCAATTGCCGCGCAGGTAAACATTGACGAGGCCAAGGGCAATCTCCTACCGATCGATAAGCTCAAAGCCATCGAAGCCTTGATCGATCATAAAGGCACCGTCGGCATGGTCGGTGACGGAATAAACGATGCCCCTGCGCTTGCTCGGGCTGATGTGGGCTTCGCGATGGGGGCAGCTGGCACCGATACGGCGATCGAGACTGCTGACGTAGCAATCATGGATGATGATTTGCGCAAGATTCCTGCCTTCATTCGTCTCTCCCGCCAGACCGGAGCAGTACTTACGCAAAACATTGCGCTCGCGCTGGGCGTTAAAGCCATCTTCCTAGCCGTTACGCTCACTGGTCACGCTACGATGTGGATGGCGGTATTCGCGGATATGGGGGTAAGCCTGTTGGTAGTACTGAATGGCCTGCGCTTGCTGCGCAAATGATACGGACACGATGCCTGCTTTGCTGTTCCAAGACCTGGATCCCAGTGGGTGATACCGCACGAGCAAGAGTCAGTGCTTTTCAAAAAATACCAGTTTCAGATGTACTGGAACGGTTACTACGGAATAGCCAATGAACGGTTTCCCAATGACAGCTCGTGTACAGCCGCCTACTTTGTGGTGGGGAATTGCAGCGGTCCTGGCGTTGATCGATCAAAGTCTAAAGCTTGGCGTCGAGCACCTTTATGAGCTGGGCTCATCGGTCGCCGTAGGCTCATTTTTCAACATAGTGCATGCACGCAATACCGGCGCCGCGTTCAGCTTCTTGGCTGACGCTGGAGGCTGGCAGCGTTACCTTTTCGTTGTTGTTGCGCTAGCCGTAGCATTGACGCTCGTCGCGATCCTTCAACGGGAACGTCACTGGAGCGAAGCCTTGGGCTATTGTCTCGTTTTGGGTGGGGCTGTTGGCAATCTTATCGACCGTTCTTTGCGAGGCTTTGTCGTGGACTATCTGGATTTTCACTATCAAGGCTGGCACTGGCCCGCGTTTAATCTCGCAGATATATGTATTGTCAGCGGCGCATCGTTTTTATTGGTCATAAGCGTGATTAGCCCCGCGTCGCCAAGCAAACGTTGACGATGGAGCGCCACCTTCCAGTACGTGTCCTAAGGTGGTCTGGTCGCGCATGGCTAACGCCTGGGTTAGCGGTTTTTGCTGGGCATGCTGGTCATCAAGATTGGCATCAGCATCAGGCTCACCAAATAGCTATAGGTATCGACGTGCCTGTAACAGTGGAATGCCTGCCGCGTCAGCACACCGAGTTTGCAGTGTTTATTCCAGCCGGTGTTCGGCATCGAATCAGCGGAGCCCTCATCGTTTCAATCTACTTGGACGTCTTGGCAGAAGAGGGCCAGGTTTTGCCGAAGACCATGACGCCGATTCCGATCAATATCGCCCCGGCTGACGCCGCACTAATTGCTGACTCCTTGAAGGCAGGCGCGGGAGACACTCGGTCCGCAGTGCGAAAAGCCCTACAGATAACCGATGCACCTCCAGTCGCCGATCCTCGCCTGGCAATAGTCAGCACGGCCATTTACCAGGGCATGGTACGACGTGAAGAGTTGGCAGCACTGGTACACCTGTCCCCAACTCGATTCTCGCATTGGTTCGTGGAACAAACCGGTTTGCCGCTGCGTAGCTATGCTAAATGGCTACGACTGACCCAAGCTGTTCGACATCTGGCATCCGGAGAACCTATAACCACCGCTGCGCACGCGTCAGGCTTCTCCGACTCAGCCCACTCTTCCAGAACCTTTCGCTCGCTGTTGGGTATAGATCCCTCATCGGCGCTCGCCGAAGTGAGCTTGCATTAAGCGACTAGGTTAGAGGCTTGCGGCCTTAGCTACAGGCCGCTCGCCGATTGGAATAGTTAAGCTTTTAGAGCCAGGATTCGACGTGCGCCGTTCAAAACGATCAGGCCAACGACCGTACCAATCACCAAGTCTGGGTACGGAGACCCTGTCCAAGCGACCAATGCTCCTGCAGCGATTACGCCAACGTTCGCAATCACATCGTTGGCTGAGAAAATCCAACTCGCTTTCATGTGTGCTCCTCCTTCGCGGTGGCTGTAGATCAGCCACAGGCAAGTGACGTTTGCCACCAGCGCGACGGCGCCTATCCCCATCATCAGCATCGATTCAGGTTCACTGCCATAGAGAAAGCGTCGAGCAACTTCCAAAAGCACACCCAAAGCTAGAATGATCTGAAACATACCTGCCAGGTGTGCTGCACGTACTTGCATTCCCGCGCTGCGGCCGACCGCAAAGAGGGCCAGCCCGTAAACGGCCGCATCAGCAAACATGTCCAGCGAGTCGGCAATCAGCCCCGTCGATTGGGCAATCAGGCCAGCACTCATTTCGGCGAGAAACATTGCACCATTGATGCCGAGCAATATTTTTAATGTGCTGGCTTCCTTTGAAGCGTTTTGCTCTTCATTGGCACTGTTGGCTGATACGGACTCTGGGCTGATGGGCTGCGTATCTAATAGCCTTGCCCCCAAGCCAAGTGACTCCAACTTGGTAGCGATCTGCTCTACGGCCCCTTCGTGAAAAACACTCACCTGTCTACCGGATAGGTCAAAAGAAAGTGAAGCTATTTCCTGCAAGCCATTCAGCGCGAGTCTGATCATCCGTTCTTCGGAAGGACAGTCCATTTTTGGTACTGAAAATTTGCTGATCCATGTCCCTTCATTTAATGGCTTAGCTGCTGCTTCTGGGCCTGCTGAAGCCGGGCCACAGCCACAGGATTTGTCACACGAACTCATGGGGCCGCTCCTCTAAATACACTTGATCCTGTCGATTACAAACCTTCTAGCCGCTATAAGGTCAAGCGAGGATATTCATCATTCGATTGTAGCTCTTTCGTTCAATCCAAACGCCAGCCTGTGACTTATCGTCTTCGCTTCCTAAAAGGAGGTGAGCGATGATCATTATTTTCCGATACGTCATACGTTGGATGAGCTATCCGCTCATATTTGGTGGCACCGCTGCGTTCATGGTTTGGGCGCTTTACACCGGGATTCCGCCATGGCCCACAACACTCCTGATCGCTATTGTGAGCTTGTTCACGATCGCCGCGCTGGAGCAATTCCAACCCTTTCGTCAATCCTGGCTCGAAGATCATCAAGACACCTCGACCGATTTATTGCATATGCTGGTCAACCTTTCTGTCATTCAGTTCACTGCTGAAGTCCTCGCCAAGCTTGGCGATGCGGTGCCGGCATCAGTTCGCCTTTTTCCCAGCGAGAGTCCCCTCTGGTTACAGCTGGTTCTGGTCGCAACCGTCCTCGATTTAAGCCTGTATGTCATGCATCGCATCAGCCATCGGGTGCATTGGCTGTGGCGTATGCACATGATTCATCACAGCGCTGATCGCCTTTATTGGATGAATGGGGAGCGCAGACATCCGCTGCATGCGGCGCTAATGGCCGGACCGGGGCTGGTGGTTCTGCTCGCCTCAGGTGCGCCGTCGGCCGTTATCGCGACTTGGTTCAGCATCTTGACCGTTCATTTAGCCTTCCAGCATTCGAACCTGGACTACTCGTTGGGCTGGTTACGCAACGTGATTGGAGTCGCCGAGACACATCGCTGGCACCATAAGCGAGAGTTCGAAGATGCCCAGGTCAACTTCGGAGAGTTTTTACTTATTTGGGATCACCTATTTGGAACCTTCTATGACGCAGCAAACAAGCTCGGTGATGCGCAGGTAGGGCTAAAAGAGCGAGACTTTCCAACAGGCTATCGTGCGCAGCTAATCGCGCCGTTTAGGCGCAAGCCTCAGAACCATATGATCTGAAGTTGCGTACCACGAAACGCCTATTCGCGCATTTACTGCCATGTGTTGTAGGGTCGTGTAGTGACGAACGTCGTAGGGTATGAGGAAGGTATGTATCGAAATTAGGGAGTTTATGTCTTTCGCATAAATTCCCTAATTTCAATACATACGCTGTGCTCAGCACCCCATTCCCAGCACTTGCCCAAAACGAATGCGGCCATCACTTCGTTTCGCTGAGTCACAAAGTGTCCGGTTCGAAGCCGATCCAGCGCCCATCACCCTCGAATCGCTCTTGAAATCAAAGCAAATGGCCTTAAGATGATCTTATCTTGCCATCATCGTTTTTAATCATGGATGTTTCTCGGGGGTAGGTCGGAATGGCAGAACAAGAAGATGCTAAGCCCGCAAGCGGGCGCTTCAACACAAATGAAGAGACGAAGCGGATCGTATGGACACAGACCGCTGGTCATTGTGAACTGTGCGGTACGGATCTGACGTTCGACTATCGTGCTGGCAAGCCAATGAGATGGGGCGAAGTGGCGCATATTCTGCCCGCCAGTCCCAAAGGCCCTCGGGGACGCGCGGATCATGATGCTGAGGCGCACACTAACGATACCGCTAATCTGATGCTCCTGTGCCCAGGTTGTCATGACAAAATTGATCGTGATGCAGACGGGTATCCTGAAAATGATTTGAGTGGTTTACACCAAGCGTACCTGGAACGCATCCGACTCGCCGCAACGACCCCCGATGGTGGTAGAGCCATTCCTCTCATCGTCCTGAGTCAGCATTTCCAGACGATCAACGACATTCCCGTTCGCGATCTGTTGACTGCGATGTCGGCTGAAGGACTAACGGCCTTCGATCAAGGCATTAAAATCACTTTCCCTGCACCCGGACCGCGAGGTAGGGACGCGACCTATTGGCAGAACATCAAAGACAGTGTCCAGTATGAGTTGGAGCAGCAACTCAAGCGTCGCGGCGGCACCTACGGCGATGCGCCTGCACTAGCTGTAGTGGGCTTGGCCGATATCCCGGCATTGATGATGTTGGGCCAGGGTATCGGCGACCGTTCCAAACGCTTGATCTTCTCCTTCCACCGCGAGCATCGGTTGCGCTGGCCCGATCAGTCCGCTGAGCCGCCCGCTTTTTTGTTTACACCTCCCTCCGACGGCGACGGGCCACTGGCGCTTGTGCTCTCCATTTCTGCGCAAGTCCCGGTTCGCGACGTGACCGACGCTCTGCCCGGTGCACGTATTGCAGAGCTGTCGATCCCAGAACCAAGCTATGCGATGGTACAGAACCGTCGGGTGATTCATGCCTTTCGTGACGCACTTCAAATACGGCTGAGCCAGCTTGAAGCTCTGACTCCTGAACCTATCCACGTCTTCGCCGCTATTCCTGCGGCATTGGCCATCGAGTTTGGTGCGTTGCTCACAACGCAGCATCAACATACGTACCTGATCTTTGATCGGGACAAAGAAAACCAAGATCGGTTTACGCAAACACTGCAATTGGGCTCGATGGCCCAGGAGGCTAGGTAAATGCTGTTGAGCAACGAACAGACCAAGCGCAGCAGTTGGGAATATTTTCTGCTTCGCGCCGCGCGGGAAATCTCGCTGTCGGAAGCGCAGTACCAGAAAATCAATGACCGCTACTCCCAACTGGAAAAAATCCTCTCGGCCTCCGACAACCCGCTCCTCGCTGAGGCCCATATCTTCGTTCAAGGCTCGATGCGGCTGAAAACGACCATCAAGCCAATCCCCGGTGCGCCTGCGGATCTGGACACCATTGATGCGGACGCGATTATCTGGCTCCCTCACGCTCAAGGCGCTAGTGCGAAGGAAGTTCTAGAAGCGATTGAGCAGCGTTTTAGGGAAGGCTCCCGCGTTCAGGAAGAAGTTAAGCAATTACGTCGTGGCATCCGGATTGTTTATGCCGACGAGAATCCAGGCTTCCACATCGATGTCACCCCCGCACGTGCGATCAACGGAAATGGCGAAGCCAACGGCGAGGGTAAACTGGAGGTTCCGGATCGGGTCACAGGGTGGAAAGCAAGCAGCCCTATCCCGTACTCGAATTGGTTACAGGTTGCCTCTGCCCAGGAAATTTCTCTGGAAAGCTTGGTAGTTGCCAAAAGCCAGCGGATGCTCGATGCCGCGACACAAGATCCTTTGCCGCATTATCAGGATTACATCGATCAAGATCCCCTGCGTGCGACCATAAAGCTGCTCAAGCGGCATCGCGATGAATGGGCCATCAACACAAGGAGCGCTGATACTCGCCCCATATCCGCTGTCATAACCACTTTGGCCACTCACGCATACCTGGATGTCGTGAAGGAATCACAGTCGAAGCCTTTGGCTCCGCTCGATGCAATTTTGGAAATCGTTCGTAGAATGCCGCAGCACATCGCGCATAGAGGTAACGATTGCTTTGTCTGCAACCCTGCCGATAACGGCGAAAACTTTGCAGAAAAGTGGAATCGACCAGGCGAGGGGCAAGGCTATCGACAAGCATTTGCCAAGTGGCATGCGGACGCCAGTGCATCCGTATCATTGGGTTTGGAAAGTTTTGAATCCAATGATTCCTTTGCAGAAGCAGTGAAAAAGAATTTCGGTATTGCACCGGCATTCATTTCGGCAGTGAACAATGAGATCCCTGCGAATTGGACCATGCCCGGCCGACCGGATGGCACTACTCGAAACTCTGCTTCGATGGGTTCGCTCTTCGGAGGAGCCAGCGGTGGCGGAACCTCTCAGTCGAGCGTAAAGCCAGTTGGACGCCTTGGCTGATCCTATTACGACGCCATTGCAGCGCGGAATCGCCGCACTGCGAAATACCCTAGGTCAGGATGCTGCCGATGCATTGCTCCAGCCCGCACCCATGCGGGCTGACGAAGCGGCGTCCTTTCACTTTCCCTTGCCCATCGATTACACGGGCCAGGAGCGGCGACTGCGTATTGGTTTTCCCTCCAACTTCCCCCGTGGGCTTTTGCGACTGAACGTCGAACCCTCTCCGTGGCTGGTCTGGCCGCATGCCACCAAGTCGGGGCTTTGCCTTCATGGCTTTCAGGAACGCCCCATTATGGGCTCCCCGGAGGTCGTTGTAGAGGACAGCCTTAATCGCCTAGCCCAGATCGTTTCGTTGTCCAAGATGGGATCAAGCCAGGCAACGCGCGATATCGAATTTCAGAATGAGATCACTACCTACTGGTCTTTCCAGCACGGTCAGTCATTCCAGAACCTCTTACTTTTGGATCGACCCCAGGCCGCCTCGCAATTGTTTGCGCTCAGCGATCCGCGCCGGGCTGTGCCATCCGGACAGGAAACGGTTTGGCTAGCATCGAACGTAGCTGCACTCAAAGGGCATTACCGACGGGTTGTCGGGCGCTCCGCTGTCATTCGCGCGGCCGAAACTCCCGGTTTTTACGTCAAGCTTCAGACCTATCCGGATATCCGCACCCCGGATCCAGAAGATCTAATGCTGTGGCTAACACCACATCTTCAACCAGACGATGCCGAGCAATTGCTGGCATGGTTTGAGCAGCATGGAACGTTGGCAAGTCGATGGATTGTTCTAGAGCTTCCAGGGGGGACGGATTCTCCAACTTATTGCCTCAATGTACGCTCGCTTGGCGTACAGCAGGAGCGGGGGGCAAAGTTTGGCTTGCGTACAGCGCGCCGCAGGCCAGCGATCGCAAATGCACATCCTCCGGCGCTCGTCCGAGCAACTGCCCTGGACGTGCTTGATCGAGCGTCCATTCTGTCCCGCGATAAAAGCGGCACTGCACAGCGCCTTGAAAATGCTCGGGTAGTTTGCGTTGGTGTTGGCTCGCTAGGCAGTGCGGTGGCAATACAGTTGGCACGATCCGGTGTTGGCCACCTTACCCTCATCGATCCTGACACCTTGGTGTCAGCCAATCTGGGAAGGCATGTTCTGGGAGCGGATAGCCTAGGGAGATTGAAAGCGTCAGCGTTGAGGGACAAGATTCTGTTAGATCTCCCGACGACAGAATGCACCGCTTATTCGACATTCGCCGAAGTGGTGATGAGCAGCAAACCAGAAGTGTTCGATAATGCAGATCTGGTGGTGATCACGACAGCAGACTGGCAGTCGGAGGTCACTGTATGGCGAGCCAAATCCAGCGGCGTTCCTTGGGGGGTCTTACAAGCCTGGAGCGAACCGTACACCCAGGTAGGCCATGCGCTATTCGCACCAGCCGGCACCTTTGATGGCCGTCATCTATTCACGGACGTCGGCGATTTCTTGCATAAATTTACAGAGTGGCCGGGAGGGGGTGTGGTTCCATTGCCCGCTTGTGGGGAGAGCTTTATCCCAGGCGGCTCGCTGGGGATGACCAATATCGCCTCTATGGTTTCGCACACGGCCTTACGCGCATTGACCGGCAACATTGCCACTGCATCTTGGGTCAGCAGTATCTACAGGCCTGAAGATGTGCCGAGCCTGGGAGGCCAATACCATGGGCCCGAACTGCCAGAGGGGGCGCAGCAAATTTTACTCGAGCGCGGATGGCCGGAAGATAAGGACGAAACGGTATGACGGATATTGCGTGGCGCTGGCGATGGCCGGAAGTTAATTCCGAGCTATTGGTGTCCCAAGCTGTCGCGGACATCTTGAATAGTCATCGGCAGGGCCTTTTTGGCGTGGAGCGAGGGGGACAGTTATTCGTCAATCCGGTTGATCCCAAAGGGTTGCTGCTGGCCTCGGCCACGTTGCCTCATCGCGCTGATCGGTCAGGCTGGTCTTGGCTAGAATTGGATGCGGAGCGATGCCGTCTGGAGATCCAGGCTGCCAACGAACAAGGGTTACGTCTAGTGGGCTATTGGCATACGCATCCCCAATCCATTCCAGTGATATCTCCGGCAGACATCGGAAGTTTTTCCAAATTTGCTGCACGTTACACGCAGGATCTGCCGCACCCCATAGCCGTTATTGTCGGCAAGTCCGAAAAACCAGAAGGTATCAAGGCTTGGTCATTCAGGGACGGCAGATACATTGAGGCAACCTGGGTCGGATGAGCTTCAAGTCCGTGCGGTGGAAGGCGGATCAGCGGTTACCTTTACCCGCTAACATTAGGGCGAAGAGCTCCGCCTGAAAGCGGGCATCATCCAATGCGTTATGGTTGGGTTCGCTGATTGGCTTCAGCGCAGCGGTCATTTTGGATGATTTTGTTTCCTGCCAATTGCAACCTACAGCGCCCATAAAGTAGGCCTTCATGTCGATAGCTGTGAAACCAAAGGGGTTGGTTTCCAAATATTTGTGGAAGTAGTAATTGACGAATGACCAGTCAAACGGTGCGTTTAGCCCTACGAAAATGACCTTCTGCCCCGTTTGGCAGGACGATTTCAGCCATTCACTAAGTGTCAGCATCGCCTCTCGCGGAGCGAGGCCCTCGTGCTCCAGCTTTTCCAGACTCAGCCCCGATACTGCCAGTGCTTCTGGATCGTGTTTTGGGCTATCAGGTCGCAGTTCAAGATAGATGGACGTTGCAGGTTGGTTTACAAGGCAAGCTCCAATGGAAAGCAGACTGTATTCGCCTGGTATAGGCCCAGACGTCTCGACGTCGACGGAAACGTATAGCTCATCAGCGTTCATGTCATATCCTTTTCGTGTAATTGCCTGATCACGCTACCAGCGTATTGCGCGTTCCTTTGGTCAGCTCTGCGCCCGAGCATAATGATGTGTGTCATTCTCTGATGGCTTTGATGAGGGCCAGGCGATCATGAGTGAAACTGAGCGGTGGGTAGCCAAATGCCAGAATACTGAGGACGGTACTGGCGACATCATCATTGAGCTGCCTCCAGAGTTGCTTGACCAAATGGGGTTAGGTATTGGGGACGATCTGGAGCTAACGGTAGCGAATGGCACAATAATGCTAACGCCCATGCACAACTTAACATCGGTGCTGCCCATGTTTGCTGGCATCCTGCGACAGGATGTCTATCATGCTTACCGCATGCGTCTGGAGGCCCTTCTTGATATCTCTGTCAATGCTTCGTGTCTGGACATTCACCACATGATAGTAGCTGGATTCCCGGCCTGTCTGGTCCATGTGCTGTGTGATAGTGGGACCCTTAGCAATGAAGAACGCGACAGAATCGTTCAACCAAAAGCGCTCAAAACAAGGTTGGCAGCCAATCAGCTCTTGACGCTGCATGAGAGCGATCGCCTGTTCCGGTTTGCACACATCAGCGCCTTGGCCGAGGTGATCTTCGGTGACAAAGGCAAGGCCAAACAATGGCTTTCCAAGCCCAAAGCCCGTTTTTTGGGTGAAAGCCCATCAGCGATGGTCACTACAACCATTGGCACACATCTAGTCGAAGAAATGCTGATTCAGGTGTCTGAGGGCCTTTCATTCTAGTTCCACCGCAGCCGAGTGGAACCAACCCTAAGTAATTATGCGAGCACAGCACGCATTGCTAAGGCGGCGCGCTCCATTAAAGTCGGGCGCTACAGAATTGAATATTTTTCTCGCCGACCTTCAGATAGCGCGCTGATCCGTGCTGCGTCAAAAGGTAACTGAAAAAATAATGCAGGCTTAATGCTGATGGGCTTACATCGTGCGTTATTAAGCGGCTCGCATGCGCTAGCTGAAAGCCAGCGTTAATTAATTGTTCGCGCCAATTCTGACGGCTACACTCCAACCTCATGAAACGCTACCTGCGGTTTTGTCTTATTTTCTTGATCAGCCTGGCGCTTCCCCTCAGCGGGATGGCGGGGGTGCAGGCACCGACAGAACCGTGCCCGATGAAAGCCACGGGCATGGCGATGATGGACGACATGGGCATGGATTGTTGCAATGACATGAAGAGCCCGACCGAGCATGGGAAACCCTGCAAACCGGGTCAGGAGTGCAAGACGGGCGGGATGCTACAAGTTTCGATCGTCAAGCCGCCCGTGACTCTGCTCAGCCCCGTCGTGCTGGCCTTTTCCAGCGATTCCGTTCCTTTGTCCACCCCATCCGGTGTATGGCGACCGCCCCGCGTCTGATTCCTGTCCGTTATTGAACCTCATCCTGTTTTTAACGGGATGGCATGGCTGTGCGCAGGCCTTTTGAAGCGCTCAGCGGATCATCGCAGGAATCGCAAACATGAACCCCAAGTGCTTTTGCACAGGTTGGTCCCTAGTGGCCGGTCTGGCGGCAAGCGTACTGGCCTTGCCGAGCTTCGCTACCTCGCTGACGCTCGAAGAGGCCTTGCGGCTGGCCGAAAACACCGCGCCGTCGCTGTCTGCACAGGATGCAAAGATTCAGGCTGCCAGCAGTGCGGCCATTCCAGCGGGTGAGCTACCTGACCCGAAGTTGCTCGCTGGTCTGCAGAACTATCCCATCGGCGGCCCAGATCGCTGGAGCGTCAATGATGACTTCATGACCATGCAAATGGTCGGGGTCAGGCAAGACATGCCCAATAGTGACAAGCGCAGGGCGCGGATCGAGGTGGCGAACGCAGGGGTTGAGCGTGCCGCTGCCGAGCGTCAGGTCGAACGCCTGAACGTGCGCCAAGCCACGGCGCTGGCTTGGATCAGCAGCTATTCAATAGAGCGCAAAGACGCGCTGTTCCAGGACTTCTACAAGGAGAACCGCTTGCTGAGCGACACTGTCCGCGCGCAAATTGCCGGCGGTCGCGCACAACCGGCCGATGCCGTGACACCGAAGCAGGAAGCGGCGCAACTGGCCGAGCAGCAAGACGATCTGATACGCCAGCGTGCTCAAGCGCGCGCGGCGCTGAAACGCTGGATTGGTCCGGCCGCCAACGCAACGCCGGCGGGAAGTCTTCCGCAGTGGCCGATCGATACGTCAGGCTTGCCCCATAAACTGCAACATCATCCCGAGCTGGCCGCGTACGGGCCGATGACCCGTGAAGCGCAAGCCAAGGTGCGCGAGGCGCAGGCGGAGAAAAAGTCCGACTGGAGTTGGGAGGTGGATTATCAGCACCGTGATCGGCAGTTCGGCGACATGGTCAGCGTGCAACTTTCCTGGGATCTGCCGTTGTTTCCGCAGACCCGGCAAAACCCAAAAATTGCCGCACGAGAAGCCGAAGTCAACCAACTCGAATCCGAGCGCGAAGCCTTGTCACGCGAGCATACCGAGCAACTGGAAAGTGTACTGGCTGACTATGAACGGCTCAATCGTGCGGTCCAGCGCAATGCGCAAAGTCTGCTGCCGCTGGCCAAAGAAAAAGTCGAACTCAGCATGGCCAGCTACCGCGCCGGTAAAGGCGATTTGAATGCGGTTGTCGCCGCCCGACGTGAACTCATCGAGGCTCGTCTCAAACAAGTCGAAGTGGAGGAACAGCGAGCACTGATCAATGCACGACTGTATTTTGCGTATGGAGAGGCCAGCCAATGAGCCTTAAAAAGAGTGGGGTTTTGTTGGCAGGCGTTGCAATGGCAGTGGGGATCGCCGGTGGTTACTGGCTAGCACTTCAACGCGTCAGCGAAGTACGGGACGCTTCGTCTGAGCAAAATCAAAACGCACCAAATGAACGCAAAGCCATGTACTGGTATGACCCGATGTACCCCCAACAGAAGTTCGACAAACCGGGTAAATCGCCGTTCATGGACATGCAGCTGGTTCCGCAATACGCCAGTGGCGGCAACGATCAAGCGACGGTCAGCATCGATCCGAGCGTGGCGCAGAATCTCGGTCTGCGCTCGGCGATGGTCAGCCGTGGAGTGTTTGCATCCAGCCTTGATGTGAGTGGCATCCTCGCCTTTAACGAACGGGATGTTGCGGTTATCCAGGCTCGTACTCCAGGCTTTGTAGAGCGGGTCTACGCCCATGCACCCGGTGATCTGCTCAAAGCCAATGCGGCGCTGGCGGATATTCTGGTGCCCGAGTGGGCGGCGGCTCAGACTGAGTTCCTGGCCCTGAAAAATAACGGTGATCGCGACTTGCTCGCCGCTGCGCGGCAGCGCTTACTGCTTAGTGGAATGCCGCCGGGAGTGATTGCCCAGGTCGAACGTAGCGGTAAGGTCCAACCTTATCTGACTTTGACCAGCCCGATTGGCGGGGTGCTGCAAGAGCTCAACCTGCGCATAGGCATGACCGTCGCGGCAGGCGAGACACTGGCGCGGGTCAATGGTCTGAGCAGTGTCTGGCTGGCGGTGTCCGTTCCTGAATCCGACGCGGGTACCATCGCCGAGGGGCAAAAGGTCGAGGCGCAGTTGCCGGCCTTCCCTGGGACCAAGGTCAATGGCACTGTCAGCACAATTCTGCCGGACACCAATGCGGATAGCCGCACCCTGCGCGTACGGGTCGAACTACCCAATCCAGACGGTCGCCTAAAGCCCGGTTTGACGGCGCAAGTGCGCTTGAGCAGCTCAACTGAGCAGGGTGTGGTGTGGGTGCCGAGCGAGGCCGTCATTCGCACCGGTCGACGTGCCTTGGTGATGCTAGCCGAAGATGCTGGCCGATATCGCCCCGTTGAAGTGCAGCTCGGGCAGGAAAGCAGTGGCAAGACAGTAATTGTTAAAGGTCTGGATGAAGGTCAGAAGGTAGTTACCTCGGGCCAATTTCTGCTCGATTCGGAGGCCAGTTTAAAGGGTATCGTGGCCAGTTCAGCAGACGTACCACCCCGTATCGCAGCAGCCTCAGGTCTGCATGAGGCGGACGGGCAGATCGTCGAAATCGACGATAAAGAAGTCACACTCGCCCACGGCCCCTTCAAGACACTGGGCATGCCGGGCATGACGATGACGTTTCCACTTGCCAATCCTACCCTGATTCAGGGTCTGAAAACGGGCGACAAGGTTCGGGTCGCGGTGAGCCAAACCGACGATGGATTGCGTGTCGAACGTCTAGATAAAACGGGAGGTCAGCCATGATCGCTGCCCTCATCCGTTGGTCTGTTGCCAACCGCTTTTTGGTGCTGTTGGCGACACTTTTCGTCACAGCTTGGGGCATCTGGTCAGTTCAGAACACACCAATCGATGCACTACCGGATCTCTCCGATGTACAGGTGATCATCCGTACCCCTTATCCGGGACAAGCACCGCAGATTGTCGAGAATCAGGTCACCTATCCGCTGGCCACCACCATGCTTTCAGTACCTGGAGCCAAGACCGTGCGCGGGTATTCCTTCTTCGGCGACAGCTTTGTTTACGTGCTGTTCGAAGATGGTACCGACTTGTACTGGGCTCGCTCTCGGGTGCTGGAGTATTTGAGTCAAATACAAAGCCGGTTGCCAGCCAGCGCAAAGCCCGCACTGGGGCCGGACGCAACGGGAGTGGGCTGGATCTATCAGTACGCACTGGTGGATCGCACTGGTGGGCACGATCTCGCGCAACTTCGTGCGCTTCAAGATTGGTTCCTGAAGTTTGAACTCAAGACGCTGCCCAATGTTGCGGAAGTGGCCACCGTGGGCGGCATGGTCAAGCAATACCAAGTACAGCTCGATCCGCTCAAGATGGCCAATCTCGGGATCACTCAGGCACAGGTGACTGAAGCCATCGGCAAGGCCAATCAGGAAACCGGTGGTGCTGTGCTGGAAATGGCCGAAACCGAGTTTATCGTGCGAGCTTCGGGTTATCTAAAGACGCTCAACGATTTTCGGACGATCCCGCTGAAGTTGGAATCAGGCGGTGTGCCTGTAAGCCTTGGCGATGTCGCCACGATTCAGCTTGGGCCGGAAATGAGACGAGGCATCACTGAACTTGACGGGGAAGGCGAGACCGTCGGTGGCGTAGTGATTTTGCGCAGCGGTAAGAATGCTCGCGAGACCATTACGGCGGTGAAGAGCAAACTGGATGAGTTGAAAAGCAGTCTCCCAGCAGGCGTAGAAATCGTAACAACCTACGATCGCAGCAAGCTGATCGACCGCGCAATAGACAACCTCAGTTACAAGCTGCTGGAAGAGTTCATCGTCGTTGCCCTGGTGTGCGGGATCTTCCTCTGGCACCTGCGCTCATCCTTGGTGGCAATCATTTCGCTACCTGTGGGGGTGTTGATTGCATTCATTGTCATGCGGTACCAGGGCATCAACGCCAACATCATGTCCTTGGGTGGGATCGCTATCGCTATCGGTGCCATGGTCGATGCCGCAGTGGTGATGATTGAAAATGCACACAAGAAAATAGAATTCTGGCACACCTCTCATCCTGGGCAGGAGTTGAAGGGTGAGCAGCATTGGCATGTGATGACCGATGCAGCGGCCGAGGTCGGCCCCGCGCTTTTCTTTTGTCTGTTGATCATCACGCTGTCGTTCATTCCGGTGTTCACATTGGAGGCTCAGGAAGGAAGATTGTTTGGCCCACTGGCGTTTACCAAGACCTACGCCATGGCGGCAGCGGCGGGATTGTCGGTGACGTTGGTGCCGGTGCTGATGGGTTATTGGATTCGGGGACGAATTCCGAGTGAGCAACATAACCCTTTAAACCGCTGGTTGATACGGATCTACCAACCCGCGTTGGACGCAGTTCTGCGCCGTCCGAAAACTACTCTGCTGGTGGCGCTGTTGGTATTTGTCAGTGCGCTATGGCCAATGTTTCGCTTGGGTGGGGAGTTCCTTCCACCACTGGACGAAGGGGATCTGCTCTACATGCCTTCAGCCCTGCCGGGGTTGTCGGTGCAGAAGGCTGCACAACTGCTGCAACAGACCGATCGCCTAATCAAAACAGTCCCTGAAGTTGAACACGTTTTCGGCAAGGCCGGTCGTGCTGAGACCGCTACTGATCCAGCGCCGTTGGAAATGTTTGAAACCACGATTCAGTTCAAACCGCATGAGCAATGGCGCCCAGGCATGACCCAGGAAAAATTGGTGGAGGAGCTGGACCGCGTGGTACGCGTGCCTGGCTTGACCAATATTTGGATACCCCCGATTCGCAACCGCATCGACATGCTGGCCACAGGGATCAAAAGTCCCATCGGGGTGAAAGTTGCCGGCACTAACCTGACGGAAATCGATTCGGTCACCCAGGCGGTTGAAAAGGCAGCCAAAAATGTGCCCGGTGTCAGCTCCGCGTTGGCCGAGCGCCTGACCGGTGGCCGCTACATCGATGTGGATATCGATCGTAATGCAGCCGCCCGCTACGGCATGAATATCGCTGATGTGCAGTCCATCGTGGCTGGTGCTATCGGAGGCGAAAATATCGGGGAGACCATTGAGGGGCTCGCACGTTTTCCGATCAGCGTCCGTTATCCGCGAGAGTGGCGTGACTCACCGGGAGCCTTGGAACAATTGCCCATTTACACATCGTCAGGCATCCAGATCACCCTCGGTACTGTGGCAAAAATAAAAATCACTGACGGTCCACCAATGCTCAAGAGCGAGAACGCGCGGCCTTCGGGCTGGGTATACATCGATGTGCGTGGTCGGGACATTGCCTCCGTGGTCGCCGATCTTCGTCAGGTCGTCAATCAACAGGTCAAGTTGCAGCCTGGTATGAGCCTGAGCTACTCGGGGCAGTTCGAGTTTCTCGAAAGAGCTAACGCACGACTAAAGCTGGTCGTACCGGCCACGCTATTGATCATCTTCGTGCTGCTTTACCTGACATTCGCTCGATTCGATGAGGCCCTGTTGATCATGGCCACACTCCCTTTTGCTCTCACCGGAGGGGCATGGTTCCTCTATTTGCTCGGTTTCAATCTGTCGGTGGCAACGGGGGTCGGCTTCATCGCACTGGCCGGGGTTTCTGCAGAGTTCGGCGTGATCATGCTGCTCTACCTGAAGAATGCTTGGGCTGAACGTGTGGGCCTTGGCGATAACTCTGAACATGCACTAGTGGCGTCGATTCGTGAAGGCGCTGTGCAGCGGGTGCGTCCCAAAGCTATGACTGTGGCTGTCATCATCGCGGGCCTGTTGCCCATACTGTTGGGCAGTGGTACCGGCAGCGAAGTGATGAGCCGAATTGCCGCGCCAATGGTCGGCGGCATGGTAACTGCGCCCTTGCTTTCCCTGTTTGTCATCCCGGCGGCCTATCGCTTAATGCGTCGTCGAAATCTACCTAGCAAACCCGTAACTCTGAAAGGAAATGTCGTATGAAACTGACCCTTATTACAGTTGCCAGCACTGCGGTTGTGCTCTCTTTCGCTGCCCATGCACAAGACACGTCAGCAATGAAAATGGACGGTATGGAAGGCATGGAAATGAAGCAGGAATCAAGGCAGATGGCTGTCGCCGATGCCGAGGGCACGATCAAGGCCATTGATCCTGCGAAGCATACCGTGACACTCGCTCACGGTGCCGTCCCAGCTGTTCAATGGCCGCCGATGACCATGGCCTTTTCCGTGTCGGATGACCAATTGGCAGGGTTGAAGGTAGGAGATCGTGTGTCATTCACCTTTCGGGTCGAAGGAGGTAAAGGAACGATTGTTTCCATAAAAAAATGAGTTACTAATGCTGTCGGTTACCTGCACGCATCGTCACGCTGGTAACCGCGCTGTTCCAAGCGAAGCTCACGGATCTAACGCGACATTCTAAAGGGCTGAAAACCCGGCAAGTGGCAGCCCTTCAAACACGATTCTTTACGGGGCAGCAAAGAAAGACATGAACTACAAAGTGAGGGTTGCGACATCTGATGACGCATCTGCCGTCCAGGCCATCTATGCGCCAATGGTTTTGGACACAGTCATCTCGTTCGAGTTGATACCACCGACGGTTGATGAGATGGCAGCACGAATAGCCGCAACAGTGCCGATATATCCCTTTCTGGTCGCAGAGGTAGAAGGCAAGGTCGTTGGATACGCTTACGCAGGTCAGCATCGAGCCAGGGAAGCTTATCGCTGGTCGGTAGACGTCACCGTCTATATCGACCCTGCGGTACACAGAAAAGGACTTGGTCGTGCGCTTTATCAGCGACTTCTACCGCTCCTCGAAAAACAGGGGTTTCATGCAGCCTATGCCGGCATTGCCTTACCTAACGCAGGAAGCATAGGTATCCATGAAGCGCTCGGATTTACCCACATCGGCACCTACCCCGAAGTTGGGTACAAGCACAGCCAGTGGCATAGCGTGGGCTACTGGCGCAAACCGCTTTGTGCGGTGACGCCACCTAAAGAAATCATCCCATTCATTGAGGTAGAGGGAGTGTAAAGGTCAAGGGTGAGATGACGTTGCTGCTATTCGTCGGCATTGAAACCGGGCGGTTCACTTGGAGCTATGCTGATTGATGATTCTCGTTCGAGTCGGTGTATTGATCGACTGGAGGAACGGATGAATTTGGATGATTTTATCTCAGTGCTTTCCGCAGGTGAGGAAATAGGCGGGTGCCAACTCGCCAATTCAGATGCTGTGGCACTCGCCAATCTGCATTTTCCTTTCCGTGCCTATTGTCTTGTTTCTGAATGGGCGATATTAGATCTCGACGTTACAACGTCTCAGCGGCAAGCGATCGCCGATAGAGAGCTAATCCCTGCTCTGGTTTACGCTTTAACCGTTATCCAAGACAGCAGAGGCCGCTTCCAACCTGGCGATTGGGTCAGAACAACGTTGGGGGTTTCCTTCACTCACGCGTGCTTATTTGAGACGAAAAATACGGTTTATGTGCTTATTGGCGCCGGCCGTAGGGTGAGCACAGACTTAAACATCGCATTGAGCTTGTGTTGAAGGCCTCAGCTTATGCGATCCCCCTTCATGACTGCTTACATTAACTGTTCGTGTCAAACTATGTTGTGAAAAGCCGGACCCTGTATTTGAAGCTCAGTCCATCTGTGTCAGTCTATATTGCTGTTGTCTCTACCCCGAGTCGTTGTACAGACCCCGATTTACGCGAGGTGCTGTGTCAAACTATGTTGTTGTTAACCAAGGGGCTGTTTTAAACAGCCCCTTTTTTTCGTTCTGGATTCGCTCAATTCAAGGATGCGTATTGATGCAAAGCCCTTCTGCTACCGTCCACGCACGTCTGCACAATCGTCGGTTTGTGGTCGCGAATAACGCGCAAGGCTTGTCCGGTACCGGCACCGTGTTTCATTACAAAGTCGAAGACGGGGTGATTTCGAGCATTTATCAGGGGGGCCGAATTCGCCTGGGAACGCAGGTCGGGCGGGTGACCGGCCCAGATACTATCGAGCTGCTTTATCAGTGCGTCACCCTGGACGGGGAGCTGCTCGCAGGGTGGTCACGAGGCACGTTAGGTGTTGATCACGCAGGGCGCACTACCCTGAGTTTCGTTTGGGGCTGGCTATCGGGTGCGACCGGAGGCGGAGAGTCTAGTTATATCGAGATCATTGGCTAGAGGCATTGAAAGCACCATAAAACCTACAGGTAGGCGCATATCCCCTGTGGGAGCGGGCCTGCCCGCGAAGGCGGCGTGTCAGTCGCTGCATCTGTTACTGCACTACCGCTTTCGCAGGCAAGCCAGCTGCCACATTTTGATCTCCATCGGGTTTGAGAAAGGGGTGGGTCAGGTCCACCAGTAGCGCACGAGATGAAAGAAGATCGGCGCCGCAAAGCACACCGAATCCAGCCGATCCAACATCCCGCCGTGTCCTTCGATCATGTGCCCCCAGTCCTTCACACCGCGGTCACGCTTGATCGCCGACATCACAATCCCTCCCGCAAACCCCAGCAAGTTGATCAGCAGCGCGATCAGAAACGACTGCCAGGGATTGAACGGTGTGGTCCACCACAGCGCCGCGCCGATCAAGGAGGACAGCAGAATTCCGCCCACAAACCCTTCCACGGTTTTCGATGGCGACAGGTTGGGCGCGATCTTGCGTTTGCCGAACAGCTTGCCGCACACGTACTGCAATACGTCCGACAGTTGCACCACGATCACCAGATAGGCGATCAGCAGCAGGTTGCGGCCTTCGTAGCCCGGTATGTCCAAGGTCAGTAGTGCCGGGACGAAAGACACGCAGAACACGGCGATCATCAGCCCCCATTGCACCTTCGATGCCCGTTCCAGAAAGTGCGTACTGTCGCCGCCCAGGGAGGCGAGGATCGGCAGCAGCAGGAACACGTACACCGGGATGAAGATCGAGAACAGCCCGTACCAGTCGGCGTAGATCAGCAGGTATTGCAGCGGCAGGGCCAGGTAGAACGCGGCCACCAGGGCCGGGTAGTCGCTGCGTCGGGTGGGCGTGAGGGTGAGGAACTCGCGCAGGGCGTAGAACGACACCGCGTAGAACAGCAGGATCACCGCGCCGGTGCCGAGCCAGAACGCGATGCCGATCACCACCACCATCACCCACCAGGCGTTGATGCGGGCGTTGAGGTTGTCGATCACGGCATTCGGGCTGCCACGGGTGCGCAGCTTGAGGATCAGGCCGATCAGCGAGGCGATGACCAGGATCGCGCCGATGCCGCCAAATAACATCAGGGTTTGGCTATCCATCTCAGGAATGCTCCGGGGCAAGGGCGAGCAGGGCGTCGCGGCTGCGGGCAAGGAAGTCGGCTTTGTCTTCGCCTTCTTCCAGTTGCAGGGGGGCACCGAAGCTGGTGGTGCATAACAAGGGCAGTGGCAATACGCGGCCCTTGGGCATAACCCGGTTCAGGTTGGCTATCCACACCGGGACCAGCTCGGCCTGTGGGTAACTCTTTGCCAGGTGGTACAAACCGCTTTTGAACGGCAGCAAGCCATCCTCCAGATTGCGCGTGCCTTCGGGAAAAATGATCAGCGAATCGCCGCCCTCCAACGCCGCAAGCATGGGCTGCAATGGGTTGTCCACAGGGTCCTTGCGCTCACGGTCGATCAGCACGCCATTGAACACTCGATTGATGATGTAGCGGCGCAGCGCACTCTTGTTCCAGTAATCACTGCCAGCCACCGGGCGTGTGAATTTGCGCAGGTTCTGCGGCAGTGATGCCCACACCAGGACGAAGTCGCCGTGGCTGCTGTGGTTGGCGAAGTAGATCCGCTGCACCGGGACCGGCGCGCACCCCAGCCACAGGCTGCGGGCGCCAGTGACGGTGCGGGCCATGGAAGTAATCAGCGTGGCGACCACGGGTTCGAACATGGGAATTCCTTATCCGGCGAAAGGTAGCCAAGGGCTGGCGAGAATGACGCCCAGGGTCAACAGCGCTTGCGCGCCCAGCAGCCAGGCTTGTTTACGCAGCAGTTTGAGGGCGCCGCGACGGCGTTCAGTCCATGGCCGACCGGCTCGCTTGGGCGATTGCAGGCCAAGGGTTTGCAGGGCCTGGTCCAGGTCTGGCGTGCGGGTGGTGTCGCGAGCGAGCAGGGCGAACAGGTCGGCGTCAAAGGCCACCCGCAGCGCCCAATACTTTTGCAGCAGGCCCAGCACGATCATCCACAGGGCCAACAGCAGACAAATGGTGGAAATGCTGGCCAACAGCAGCTGGGCGAGGCCAAACAGCACGCCTAGCAGCGTCAGGCCTGTGGATAACTGATCCAGGGAGCGGCCGCGGCGCAACAGGCTGGCGACGACCTGGAGTTCCATATCAGCAGGCATTTGGCAAACCCTCCAATGCTTGACGGTGTTCGGGGTGCAGGACCACATCGGCCCGCGCTGTACGAATAATAGCCAGCGCTTGCTCAACCGTGGTGGCTCGCCCCGTGTTCAACAGCCAGGCGGCGACGGCGGTGGCGCTGCGTGAGTAACCGAGGGCACAGCACACCAACAGGGGGCCGCTCGCTTGCAGGCGTTCAATGGTGTGGGCCGCTTTCAAGCATTCGTCGGGGGTTGGGGCGATCAGGTCCAGCACGGGCACGCAGGCGTAAGCACGGCCCTGTGGATTAATCGGCAGTTCGGCGCATAAGTCGACAATGGCCTTGAATGAACCCAGCTCGCGGGTGGCAGGAATACGCCCGAGCCAGACGTTATCCACAATCGGATCGGCCTGAGGATGTTTGCGCGTCCACAGCCGCGAATTGATCCAGGCGCCCGCCAGATAAGGTGCATATAACCAGCGTGCCGCAGGCGTAAGGTGGCCATCCTCACGTTTTTGAAAGCCCGACGCGCCGAGTACGAGGTAGTTGGCCGTGATCAACCCCAGAGAAACCGCAGGCCATAGCAGCCACAGGCAAGCGCCACCGCATAAGCAGGCCAGCACTGTCAGTATCACTGCGCCCAGCCCATAGCGTATCCCTAGCCGCCATCGTTGGTTATCCCGCGTCAGCCGTGCATTCAGTAAGGGGCTCGGGTGCTCCATCGGCCATAACCACACGCACAACCACCCCGCGAGGGCGCCTGTGGGTAAGTCGATAAAGTGATGTTGATAAGTGGTCAGCACCGAAACCCCGATTAGCGCGAACCAGCCGTGCACCACCCAACGCCAGAATCCTTGAGTATGCCGTTGGTACATCACCCACAGGATCACCAGCAGCGCGATATGCAGCGAAGGCGCCTGGTTGAAGGGCTTGTCAAAACCGGCCAGCACCGCAAACAACCAACCGAACACACCGTCCAGTTCCGGCCGCTCAAACGTGAAGCGCAGTGGCCAGATCAGGAAGCAACTCACGGCTATCACCTGCGCACTCAGCAGGCGCAGCGCATGCTGTTTGAGCTCATGACGCGTGTTGGGTAGCAGCAACGAGAAGCCGTAAAGCAGGTCGATGGACCAGTAGGGCACGATGGTCCATGCCCAGAACGGCATGTGTGTTTCCCAGCCGAACACCAGGGTGCCGACGTCGCTGCGCTGGCTGGTGACCCAGGTGGCGAAGCCGTAGGTGCTGAAAAACAGCGGTGCCAACAGCAGCAGCCAAAGCATCGCAGGTTTCAATAAACCGGTTTCGCGCATGTTCAGATCTTCTGTGCCAGGGACACGGTGAAAATGCCCCACTCATCCACGCGCTGGGTGATCTTGCGAAAGCCCGCTGCTTCGACGAGTTGGTCCATTTCCGCCTGGCTGCGCCGGCGCATCACCCAAGCCTGACCCTGACGGTGGCTGGTAAGCGCACGGGCAATCAGCTCCAACTGCGGGTGCCACGGTTGGCCGGTGTAGACCAGGTAACCACCTGGCTCCACGGCTTCGGCCAGGCCCGCCAGTGAACCGCCGACCATGGCGTTATCGGCGAACAATTCGTACAGGCCAGACACCACGGCCAGGGACGGCTTGGGGTCGAGGGCGGCCAGGTCGGCGCGGTCGAACGCGTCGCCTTTGACGAACTGGGCGATGTCCCCCAAACCCTTTTCGCGAATCAGCGCGCCACCGTCGCGCACATTGATATCGCTGTAGTCGCGCAGCAGGATCGACTCCGGCAACGGCGAGACGCCCTGCAAGGCTTCAAGAATGTAACGGCCGTGGCCGGCGGCGATATCGACGATACGGACTTCGCGGTGATCATCACGCAGCTTGGCCATGGCCAGGCGCAGCAGCTCTTCGACGTTCAGCTTGCGCTGGCGAATACCACGCCAGCCGATGGAGTTGAGGTAGTTGGTATCGATCATCCGCCCCAGCCCGCC
Source organism: Pseudomonas sp. PA-7-1E (assembly GCF_021605325.1). Classification (NCBI taxonomy): domain Bacteria; kingdom Pseudomonadati; phylum Pseudomonadota; class Gammaproteobacteria; order Pseudomonadales; family Pseudomonadaceae; genus Pseudomonas; species Pseudomonas sp. PA-7-1E. The sequence goes on along the minus strand of NZ_WKFA01000003.1, from coordinate 207,779 downwards.
CTTGCCGGTAGGCTTATTGCGATACACGTAGTCCAGGGTGCTGCCGGAATCGAAGCCGGTGTCGAAGCCCAGCTTCACCCCATCCGACAGGTTCTTGCCCAGGCCCATGCTGGCGCGGGTCATGCGCCAGTACAGGTCGCGCAGTGAATTGCGTGGCAACGGCGCGGCGAGGGATTCGGATTCGGCGCACGTGGCGCCAAGTTTGTCTGCATCCAGTAAAGAAGCGCGGTCCAGCGGGTGGGCGAAGTTCTGCAAGATAAAGCGCTTGGCGCTGGTCACCGCCACGGCGCGATCACGTTCGCCGAGGGTGTCGTGAAAAAAGCCGGGGAGGATATGCAGCTCTTTTTTAAGGCTGCCGAGGCGGTCGAAGAACTGCTGCTGGGGTTTACGGTGCACCACAAAGTCGGAGCCCGAAATAAGCAGTTGGGTCGGCACCTGGATCGCCTGGGCGTCGGCGACAACCCGGTCGGCCGCTTCGTAAAGGCCCAGCAGCACATTCACCGAAATGGCCTTGGTGATCAGTGGATCGCTGTCGTAGGACGCCACGCGTTCGGGGTCATGGCTGAGGAACTTGGCCTTGACGTAGCTGTTGACGAAAAAGTTGCCACGAAACTTGCGCATCAGTGCCAGGCCGGGGCGGGCGAAGGGCACGTACAGCTTGACCTTGAAGGCTGGCGAGGCGAGCACCAGGGCGCGGATTTTTGGCGCGTAATCATGAACCCAGGTGGCCGCGATCACCGCGCCGACGCTTTGGGCGATGACGGCGATGCCTTCCTCCTCGATGCCGTAGGTGGCATTGATGTGGTCACAGAAAGTCTGCACATCGCGGGCGCTGGTGGCAAAGCTGGGGCTGTCGCCGCGCTCGCCTGGGGATTGGCCGTGGCCACGGGCGTCCCAGGCGAAGAAGTCGAATTCAGGCAGGCCCAGTTCATCCACCAGGTGGGCAATACGCCCCGAGTGCTCATGGCCGCGATGGAACAACAGGATCGCCTTGCGCGGCCCGACACCTGCCGTGGCCGGCCAGTGCCGATAGAAAAGCTCGACGCCATCATGGGTACTGAAGGTGTGCTGTTGCTGTTCGCGCATCGCAAAATCCTTATGCAGAAGGGAGAGATTGTTGTTCTTTGAGGCCCTGACGCACCCGGTTGACCAAGGTATAGGCGAGCAGGGCGGCGACCAGCCACATCACCGCCTCCACCCAACCGGCGCCGAGCCAGCCCAGCGCCACGCCCGTGGCCAGCACCCCGAGCACGAACGCCCGATCACTCTTGCCCATGGGCCCGTCATAACGGCGCGACGCGCCCACCATCGGCCCCAGCACTCCGGCGTATTCGCTGAATACCGCAAGCAGCGTCACCAGCAGCACCGGCGCCAGGCTCACATCGGGGATCAATGCAAAGGGCAGGATCAGCGCACTGTCGGCGATCACATCGCACAATTCATTGAGGTAAGCACCGAGGCGCGACTGTTGGCCGAATTCCCGGGCCAGCATGCCATCGATGGCATTGAGCGCCATGCGCACAATCATCCACAGCGGGATCAGTGCAAACAGCCAGAGGTGTTGGGCAAAGCCCGCGATCAACAGCCCCACCAGCAGGGAAACAACCCCGGCCAGCACGGTGATCTGGTTGGCGGTGGTGCCGTTGTCATAAAGGCGCTGCACGAGAGGCCGCAGCAGGTTTTGAAAACGCGGCTTGAGTTGGTAGATGGAAATCATGGGGGGGCGCTTCCTTGTCCGTGAACCCGCGAAAAACTGTCTGAAGTGTGCCGACTAATCGCAGCCGACACCAGTGATGGCTCGTGTTTATAGGGGATTAGTCACGCTCTTGAGCATAATCAATCACCGCTTGTGGGAGCGTCCTATGGGCCTCAACAGCAGGTGATCGAGTTCGTGTCTATAGTTACATCTCTACACACGCAGAGGGTCGCAAATGTCTTCGACTTTGCACCGACAGACACCGACTCTGAGGGTGACAGACGCGCGTAGGTTGCAAGTAGCGGTCGTTGCGTATCACCGACAGACATTAGACGAGGCACTGCAGGCACGTACCGAAAGGTATTCGCGCGATGTCCTTGGTCGAGTGCATGCACAATGGGACACGCGATTGTGGGCAACGGGTGGTGAAACAGGGGAGCCCAACCAAGTTATGACCCATAGTCTGTCGGGCCAGCAGTTGCGTGTTGAAAGCGTAGATGCGGGCTGGCGTGTCAACCTTGTGGGCGACGCAGCTCAAACGCTGCATAGTTGGGATGGGCGGGGTACTGTCCGGCGGGTGTGCTATGACTCCCAAATACGTCAGGTTAGTGTGAGCGAAGAGTCAGCGACCACTCTCCAGACCTTCGTCGAGCGGCTGACGTACGGATCATCGACTGAAATGGGCAATCGTTGCGGTCGGCTGGTTCGGCATGACGATGGGGTCGGCAGCCAGGTTTTTGTCGATTACGGTTTGCTGGGGCACGTTGCAGGCCAGACTCAACAGTTTCTCAAGGCATTGGTACCCGCGGATTGGCCTGAGTCTTTGGATGAGCGCGACGCGTTATTGGAGACAGATCACCAAGGCGCGGCAATGCGGTATCTCACGCAATGGCATCACGATGCGTTGAATCAGTTGCTCCGCCAAACCGATGCGTTGGCGAATGTGCAGAGCCATTGCTACAACGTGGCGGGTGAACTGGTTCAATCCAGTCTGACTGAGGATGGAAAACCGGAGCAATTGCTGCTCAGCGCGGTCCGCTATAACGCTTGTGGTCAAGTCGAATCCCAGCTGGCGGGTAATGGTGTCATTTCCCGGCCCGGCTACGACGCCCGCAGTGGGCGACTATTAAGACTGAACACAATCCGGCAGGATAAAGTACTCCAGGACCTACATTATCAGTGGGACCCCGTGGGTAACCTGCAATGCTTGGAGGACCGGGCACAACCAACCCAATGGTTTGATTCTCAACGAATTGTCCCCGTTAGCACTTATCGCTACGACACGCTTTACCATTTGATTGAGGCCACCGGACGGGAAAGCGTCCTGGCCGGCATTCAGCCTGGCCTGCCCGGTGTTGTACTACCAGGAGGAGGTGACGCGAGTCGGTTGCGTAACTACACGCAGGTTTACACCTATGACCTCGGCGGAAATCTAATCACGCTCAAGCATGGCAGCGAACCCTTGCGCATGATGAAGACAGCCGAGCGTAGTAATCGAAGCATGTACATGGCCGATGAGATGAATCCACCGGATTTAGCCAATGGGTTTGATGCAAACGGCAATTTGTTGATGTTGGACGGCGCGCAGAGGATGACATGGGACGCCCGTAATCAATTGCACCAAGTCACCCAGGTGCTGCGCAAGGCGGGGCCTGCGGATAACGAACGGTATTTCTACCATGGCACTGGGCAGCGTGGACGCAAGGTACGAGTGTGGCAGGCAAAGTCTGTTGAGCATGTGGCCCAGGTCATGTATCTGCCGGGTTTGGAGATACACAGCGATACGGCGACGGGAGAAGTCCTGCATGTCATCAGCGTGGCGTTAGGGCGCAGTCAAGTTCGACGGTTAAACTGGCGAGCGAACGGTCGCAAGAGACTACCTGTCCCACAGTGGCGCTACAACGTTGATGACCATCTGGGCAGCGTTGCGTTGGAACTCGATGAATATGGTGACGTGATCAGTCATGAGGGGTATTACCCCTTCGGTGGTACAGCGTGGTGGGCGGCCAGAAGTCAGACTCATGTTAATGGCAAGACCATCCGTTATTCAGGCCAAGAGCGGGATGCGACCGGATTGTACTATTACGGTTCGCGTTACTATGCGCCATGGCTGATGCGCTGGATCAACCCGGATCCCTCGGGCGAAATCGATGGGCTGAATCTGTATCGAATGGTCCGAAATAATCCGCTCCGGTATCGAGACCACGATGGCAGGGCTCCGGAAGTCGCCGACGACTATTCGGATAATTCCTCCAGTGCCCATGTTCCGGCTTATCGACAGAATCCAGAGACATTCCGGCGTCGTGACGTGGATGCTCACGTCGCCGCCGAGCGCCGGGACGCCGTGGAGAGGAGCATGACTCACCGTATGTATGGCGAGCACCGCGTTGAGTCTACTTACACGTCTGCTTCAATCCCAGGCAGGTATCGGTTCAGAAACGAATTCTTGCCCGGCCGCTGGCGCTTGATGGAAAACTACCGTGCGCCAGTAGAGGGGCCCAATGCTACCGACGTTACCTGGCATCAGTATGAAATGATTTCAAGGCATAACAATTTTTACGGTGTTTTACCGCAAGCCATTGTGCGCTGGAACGTTCAAAACAATGAGGCTCTGCTTGCTACGCAGCAGCAGGAAGGCATGCTGGAGCGGTTTTTGGCCAGTGAGGGCAATGGCCGTTCAACTCAGAGAATCATGACTGCTTTCGGCCTGCGTGCTACGGGTATCACGCGACAGGAAGTTTACGATTATCAACTGGGGGCGGACGTTGACATCATAGAGGTTCATGTCGAGCCTCAGCCTGTTCTCGAACCCGCTCCGATGGTTAGGAGCCCGTCCCTGGAGGCTTTGACTCGAGCAGTAGAGCGAGACTTGCGCCGTGCGGCGCGCAACCCTGTCTCACGGGTTGCCCATCGTGTTTGGCGAAACATGCGTAGAGTCATTCAAGGTAGCAGTGCCCGACGTGCCCTGAGGTAACTCTGTGAAGGCCGGACAGCCGACGGATATTTTGCGAGTGCTCCTCGACCTAAATGTGCGAACGGGGTTGAGAACAAAAATTTCACGCTTCGTGTTATATCGTAACGAATTGTGTACAAGTGGGCGTTGAGCAGATGCAAGTGGATCTAGAGGCTGACGGGGCTTCGGTTGAAGGCCTCGCGCGTTTTCAGCAGGGGCTGTTCCACGCCCGTCGATTGCGCCAGGCCGGTATCGGCCTGACAACCCTGGCCCTCAGTGGTTGGATATTGGCGCTGTTCGTAGCGTTGTTTGCACCCGTGTCGATCTGGCCGGTGGTATTGATCAACTGCGCGTCGGCCTTGCTGCTGCTGGTGGCCGGCTTGCAGTCGGCCTGGTGGGTGGCCGATTGGCGTGCCCAGGCGCTGGAAGTGCCGCGCGGCGAAGCGGTCGAACAATCCATCGAGCCCACACCCTGGCATAAGGGCCTGATCAACCGGTTCGGCAACGGCCTGTTGGCGCAGATTGGCGCACCGGTGCTGTGGTTGGGCGGCTGGTCGTTGCTGGCACTGGTCAGCATCCTGCAGTTCTGGAACCTGGGCTTGCCCGCTGCTGCCATCGGGCAATCGGCAAGTATTGGCGCAGCGCTCGCATTGGCCCTGGCGTTTGGCCTGCTGGTATTCGAACGCCGCCTGGCCCAGGAAACTGCCGCCCAATGGCCGGAAGCCTCGCAACTGGCGCAGTTGAGCCGGATGGCAATTATCTGCCTGGTGCTCAGCGCGATCTGCCTGCTGTTTGCCAATGCGGAGTCGGTCTGGCCGCTGCGCCTGGCCACCTTCATCGGGCTCCTGCCGGCGCTGGTCGCGCTGGAATTCCTGCTCAGGGGCGTGCTCTCGCTGTTCAGCCCGCGCCAGCCGCGTCTCGAACCGCGCCTGATGGCGCAGAGTTTTATCGCCGGCCTGCTGCGTTGGCCGCCGCAACCCTTGCTGGCGTTGCAGCATGAACTGCACAACCGTTTTGGCATCGACCTGCGCCAGATCTGGGCCTTCACTTACATGCGCCGAGCGTTTTTCCCGGTGTTGCTGGTGGTGCTGGCGGTAGGTTGGGCGCTGACCGGTGTGCATGAAGTGCCCCTGCAAGGCCGTGGGATTTATGAGCGTTTTGGTAAACCGGTTGAGGTGTTCGGCCCCGGGCTGCATGCGGGTTTGCCGTGGCCGTTGGGCCGCGTACTGAACGTGGAAAACGGCGTGGTGCATGAGCTGGCGACCAGCGTCAGTGACGCCGCCACACCGCAGTTGGCCGCAGCCGAAGGCCCGGCGCCGTTGATCGCCAACCGCCTGTGGGACGCCAGCCATGTGAATGACAAATCCCAGGTTATTGCCAGCAGCAGCGGCGACAAGCAGGGCTTCCAGATAGTCAATATGGACGTGCGCTTTGTCTACCGCATCGGCCTCACCGATCAGGCTGCGCTTGCCGCCACCTACAACAGCGCGGATATCCCGACCCTGATCCGCAGCACCGCCAGCCGCATCCTGGTGCACGATTTTGCCTCGCGCACCCTGGATGAACTACTCGGGGAGGAGCGCACCAGCCTCGCCGACGAGATTGGTCGCAGCGTGCAAGCCGACCTGCAAACCCTCGACAGCGGTGTGGAAATCCTCGCCACGGTGGTCGAGGCGATCCATCCGCCGGCCGGGGCCGCCAACGCTTATCACGGTGTGCAAGCCGCGCAGATTGGCGCCCAGGCTTTGATCGCCCGTGAACGCGGTGCCGCCAGCGAACAGACCAACCAGGCGCTGCTTCAAGCCAGTACCGCCCGCGATCAGGCCCAGGCCAGTGCCCGCGAAGTGAATGCCGGCGCCCAAGCAGCGAACCTGCGCTTTGCCGCCGAACAAAAAGCCTACGCCGCTGCGGGCCAAGCCTTCGTGCTGGAACAGTACCTGGGCCAACTGAGCCAGGGCCTGGCCCAGGCCAAGCTGCTTATTCTGGATCATCGTTTGGGTGCCGACAGTGCGCCGACGATCGATCTACGTTCTTTTACCTTGCCCGCCGACCCGTCGGCGCCGCGCAAAGCCGTTCAATAAGGAGTTCGTCTGTTGAGCGCTCATTCCCACGATCATGATCACGGTCATCACCACCATCACGGCCACCACCATCACCATCACGGCGATGAGCAGGCGACCGGGCCTTTTCCCTGGCGGCGCATGGCGTGGGCGGTGTTGCTGGTGCTGTTTGCCGTGGCAGCGGCGAGCCTGGTGCAAGTGCGTTCCGGCGAGGCCACGGTGATTACCCGCTTCGGCAACCCTGCGCGCGTGCTGCTGGAGCCGGGCCTGGGCTGGCGCTGGCCGGCACCGTTCGAAGCAGCGATCCCGGTGGACCTGCGCCTGCGCACCACGTCCAGCGGCTTGCAGGATGTGGGCACCCGCGATGGCTTGCGGATTATTGTGCAGGCCTATGTGGCGTGGCAGGTGCAGGGCGATGCCGACAACGTGCAGCGTTTTATGCGTGCGGTGCAGAACCAGCCGGATGAGGCGGCGCGGCAGATTCGTACCTTCGTCGGCTCGGCGTTGGAAACCACGGCGGCCAGTTTTGACCTCTCCAGCTTGATCAATACCGACGCCAGCCAAGTGCGCATTGCCGATTTTGAAGCGCAGTTGCGCCAGCAGATTGATCAACAATTGCTCACCACCTATGGTGTGCGCGTGGCGCAGGTCGGTATCGAGCGCTTGACGTTGCCGTCGGTGACCCTCACCGCCACGGTTGACCGCATGCGCGCCGAGCGTGAAACCATCGCCACCGAACGCACCGCCGTGGGCAAGCGCGAAGCGGCGCAGATCCGCTCCGCTGCCGAGCGAGATGCGCGCATCATGCAGGCCGATGCCACCGTGAAAGCCGCCGACATCGAAGCGCAGTCGCGGGTTGAAGCTGCGCAGATTTATGGCCGCGCCTACGCTGGCAATCCGCAGCTGTACAACCTGCTGCGCTCGCTGGATACCTTGGGCACGGTGGTCACGCCGGGGACCAAGATCATCCTGCGCACCGACGCCGCGCCGTTTCGCGCACTGGTGGATGGGCCGAAGGACCTGCAGCCATGAGCGAGCCTGAAAGCCCGGACAGCCCGTGGATCCAGGCCGGGCGCCTGACGTTCCTGGCACTGTACGCGGTCACTGTATTGGCGGCGTTGGCCTGGGCCTTTTCCAATGTGCGCCAGATCGACCCGCAGAATCGCGCCGTGGTCCTGCATTTTGGCGCCCTCGATCGCATTCAGAACGCCGGATTGTTGCTGGCTTGGCCGCAGCCTTTCGAACAAGTCGTCCTGCTGCCAGCGGCCGACCGGGTGATCGAACGGCGGGTGGAAAACCTGCTGCGTTCCGATGCGGCGCTGCAGGCCGATCGCGTGGCCAGTTTCGCCACCCCCTTGAGCGATGCCCTGGCCGGCTCCGGCTACCTGCTGACCGGCGATGCCGGGGTGGTGCAGTTGGACGTGCGGGTGTTCTACAAGGTGACCGAACCCTACGCCTTTGTGTTGCAGGGCGACCACGTGCTGCCGGCCCTGGATCGGCTGGTGACACGCAGCGCCGTGGCCCTCACCGCTGCGCGGGATCTGGACACCATCCTGGTAGCCCGCCCGGAACTGATCGGCAGCGACAATGGCGCCGCCGAACGGCGTGAGCGGCTGCGCGGCGACCTGGTGCAAGGCATCAACAAACGCCTGGCGGAGTTGGCGGCCAGCGGCTTGGGGCTGGGTATCGAAGCCACCCGCGTCGATGTGCAATCGAGCCTGCCTGGGCCTGCGGTGAATGCGTTCAACGCGGTACTGACCGCCAGCCAGCAAGCCGATAAAGCCGTGGCCAACGCCCGCACTGAAGCGGAAAAACTCACCCAGACCGCCAACCAGGAAGCTGATCGCCAGGTGCAAGTCGCCCATGCCCAGGCCAGCGAGCGCTTGGCCAATGCCCAGGCGCAGACCGCTACCGTTGCCAGCCTGGCCCAGGTCAAAGATCCCGGTTTGCTGTTGCGTCTGTACCGTGAGCGCTTGCCGAAGATTCTCGGCCAGGCCGGTTCAGTGACCACCGTCGACCCCAAAGACGACTCCCGCTTGATCATCCAGGGAGCCGAACAATGAGCGCACCCATGCTGACCTCTGCCGAACAGCGCAGCGCTGCCCGGCAATTGACCTTGGCGATGCTCGCCCTGGGCTTGCTCGTGCTGGGCCTGGTGTGGCGCTGGCTCGCGCCCGACCAGAGCGGCGTCAGCCAGTTGCTGCTGGGCGTGGCATCCCTGTTGGTGGCGGTGCCGGTGATGCGTTCGGCCTGGTACAGCCTGCGCTTTCCGAGCCTGCACGGCATCACCGACCAATTGATCGCCCTGGCCATGCTCGGCGCCTGGGCCACCGGTGATCTGCTCACCGCCGCGTTGCTGCCGATCATCATGATCTTTGGCCATGTGCTGGAAGAGCGCAGCGTGATTGGCTCCCAGGAAGCGATCCATGCCCTGGGCAAACTCACCCGCAGCCACGCCCGCCTGGTGCAGGCGGACGGCAGCATCACCGAAGTGGATAACGGCACCTTGAACACCGGCGATATCGTCGAAGTGCGTGCCGGTGACCGCGTGCCGGCCGATGGCGTGGTGTTGTCCGGCCAGGCGAGCCTGGACACGGCGCCGATCACCGGCGAGTCGGTGCCGTTGGAAGCCAGCGTGGGCGTGCAGGTGTTTGGTGGGGCGATCAACCTCGATGGCCTGCTGCGCCTTGAGGTCACGCGTACCGGCAACGAATCGACGTTGGGCAAAGTCATTGCGCTGATGCAGAACGCCGAGCGTTCCAAGCCGCCGATCACCCGGCTGCTGGAGCGCTACGCCGGCAGCTATATGGTGTTGGTGCTGTTGCTGGCGGCGGTCACCTGGTTTGTCACCAACGATGCGCAGGCGATGCTGGCGGTGTTGGTGGCGGCGTGTCCGTGCGCTTTGGTGCTGTCGGCGCCGGCCACCGCGATTGCGGGGATCGCCGTGGCGGCGCGCCATGGCATTCTGATTCGCAGCTCGGCGTTCCTGGAAGAACTGGCCGACCTGACATCGCTGGTGGTCGACAAGACCGGCACCCTGACCTTTGGCACCCTGCGTTTGCAGTCCATCGAAACCGCCGCGCCGGATCGCCAAGCGCTGCTGAACCTGGCGGCCAGCCTCGGTTCGGCAAGCAGTCATCCGGTCAGCCGAGCGTTGGCGGGGTTGGCGACCCAGGAGCAGATGCGGGTGCTTAGCGACATTCGCGAGCGTCAGGGCCTGGGCGTGGTCGCCCAGACCGAGCAGGGCGAAGCGGCGCTGGGACGGCCGGAGTTGTTTGAACAGTTGGGCATCGTCACCACCGCCGTGCCCACCCATGATGGCCCGATTGCCGGGCTGGCGTTGAACGGCGAGTTCCTCGCCTGGCTGCTGTTGGCCGACAGCGTCAAACCCGAAGCGCGCCAGGCCCTGCAAGAGCTGCGTGACTTGGGCCTGGGCCGCCAACTGCTGCTGACCGGCGACCGCAAAAGCGTGGCCGACAGTCTGGCGCTGGACGTGGGCATCAGTGATGTCGAAGCCCAAGCGCTGCCGGAAGACAAGCTCAACCGCGTGTTGGGCGAAATCAGCAGTGGTTTCAGGCCAATGGTGGTGGGCGACGGCATCAACGACTCCCTGGCGCTCAAGGCCGGCGTGGTCGGCGTGGCCATGGGCGCGGGCGGTGCGGACATCGCCCTGGCCTCGGCGGACGTGGTGTTGATCGGCAGCGACTTGCGCCGCCTGGGCACCTGTGTGCGCTTGAGTCGCCAGTGTCGGCAGACGTTGCAGGTCAATGTGATCATTGGCTTGGGCTGGACACTGGCCATTGTGGTGTTCGCCGCATTTGGCTGGCTGGGGGCGGCGGGCGCGATGATCGCGGCGGTGCTGCATAACCTCAGCACCTTGCTGGTATTGGGGAACGCCGGGCGTTTACTGCGCTTCCAGGAGCCGCTGTTGAAACTCGACGAATAATTTCAGAAATATTTGCTCACGGCTGTAACGCCGACAGGAGGCCTCACTCTAGTGCTGTGTCGAGACTGAACAATCCGTTCGGACCGGCTCCACTACTGATCATGAGGAATACAACAATGAGCATTAAATCCGCTGCTGCTGGTGCCGCCCTCGCAATGGCCGCTGCTTCTCTGTTCGCGGGTGTGGCCACCCAGGTACAAGCGGCAGACGCCACCGTTCACTGCTACGGCGTGACCTCCTGCAAAGGTATGAACGACTGCAAAACCAAGGACCACGCGTGCAAGGGCCAGGGCGAGTGTAAAGGGATGGGCTTCAAGGCCATGACCAAATCGGCCTGCGACGCCGCTGGCGGTAAAGTCGGCGAGTAACCGGCAAACAAGTGCAACCGCGGCGGCTGCCTGCTACCGCTGCGGACACTTTGCCCTGGAGTGAGTCATGTCCGCGTTCCTTCCAAGTCTGGGTTACGGCCTGGGTTTACGCAGTGAGTACTACCACCAGATCCTAGAACAGTCGCCGGCCGTGGATTGGTTCGAAGTGATCTCCGAGAATTACCTGGTGCAGGGCGGCAAGGCCTTGTACTACCTGGATGCGATAGCCGAACGTTACCCCTTGGTGATGCACGGTGTGTCGTTGTCCATCGGCGGGCCACATGCCCTCGATACGGATTACCTGAACCACATCAAACAGCTCGCAGAGCGCATTCAGCCGGCGTGGATTTCCGATCACCTGTGCTGGAGCCGCGGCAGCGCGCATCAGTTACATGATTTGTTACCCCTGCCTTACACCGAAGAAAGCCTCTACCACGTGGCCGGCCGCGTGCGTCAGGTGCAGGACGTGTTGCAGCGCCCGCTGGTGCTGGAAAATGTCTCAAGCTACGTGCGTTCCAAGGCGGATGAATTCACCGAGTGGGAGTTCCTCAACGCCTTGGCCCACCTGAGCGGATGCCAGTTGCTGCTGGACGTCAACAACGTCTACGTCAGCGCACGCAACCATGGCTTTGATGCCTGGACGTTCATTCGTAACCTGCCAGCCGAAAGCATTCGCCAACTACACTTGGCGGGGCATATGGATTATGGCGACTATGTGGTCGATACCCATGACCATCCAGTGTGCGACCCGGTGTGGGCGCTTTATCAGCAAACTTTGGAGCATTTGGGCCCGGTGTCGACCTTGTTGGAACGCGATGACCATTTTCCGCCCTTCGAAGAGTTGCTCACCGAGTTGAACAAAGCCCGTGAGTTGGGTGCCAGCGCCTTGGCCCGGAGAGCGTTATGCGCCTGATCGACTGGCAGTTGGCGTTTGAACAGCATCTATTATCCGAAGCGCCCGCGGCCAGCAGTGGCTTTGCCGCCACCTTGCTGGGAGGGCCGACATTGGATGTGGACACCGGCCTGGCGATTTACCACAACGCTTACCTGTCGCGTCTGCAAGAGGTACTGCGCCATGACTTCGGTGCCATCTGGTATTGGCTGGGAGATGAGCAGTTTTGCTCACTGACCGAGGCCTACATCCGCCGTTATCCGTCGGCCCATTACAGCGTGCGCTGGTTGGGCGAGCGCTTTGCGATGTTTATCGTTGAGCATTTGATGGCTGCGCAAAGTGCGCCTTTGGCTGAGTTGGCACGCCTGGAGTGGGCGTTCACCTTGGCGTTTGACGCCGCCGAAGGGGAGCCGCTGACCTTGAATGACATGGCGCATTTGGCGCCTGAAGACTGGCCCACCTTGCAGGTTGCGCTGGCGCCTTCGGTGCAGCAGCTGCTTTGCCGTTTCAACACAGTGGCGATCTGGCGAGCCAGTAAGGATGAGTCGGATTTCCCCGGCAGCCAGGCGCTGGAACCGGCGCAAATCTGCCTGGTGTGGCGCAACCAGAACCGCTGCCACTACCGCAGCCTGGAAGCCGCTGAAGCCTGTGCGCTGTCGGGCATGGTGACCATGGGCTGGAACTTTTCAGAACTGTGTATTGAGCTGGCGGTCACTTATTCAGAGGGGGCGTCGCTGCAAGCGGCCACTTGGCTGAAACAGTGGGTCCAGGAAGGTTTGCTCGAGCGCCGAGCGCCATAGAAGGGGGGCTATTCATTCGATAGCTTCCTACTTTGTTTGGCATGGTCTACCCTCACAGCAGACGTCTGAAACAAGGGGGGACTACTCATGCTCGCGCAACTTCCACCGGCCTTACAGAATCTTCAGCTACCGCTGCGTCTTCGACTCTGGGACGGCCATGAATTCAACTTGGGCCCCGAGCCCAGCGTCACCATCGTGGTCAAGGATCCCACGGTTGTATCCAGGCTGACCCATCCAACGCTCGACTCACTGGGCGAAGCCTTCGTCGAGGGCAAGCTGGAGCTGGAAGGCTCCATCACCGAAGTGATCAGGGTATGTGACGAGTTGAGTCACGCCTTGGTCGATGACGACGAGGAGAGTCGTCCGGTGCGCTCGATTCACGATAAGGCCACCGACGCCGCGGCCATTTCCTACCATTACGACCTGTCCAACGAGTTCTACCAGCTATGGCTGGACCAGGACATGGCCTACTCTTGCGGTTATTTCGAAACCGGCAGCGAGTCGATCGACCAGGCCCAACAAGACAAATTCCGCCACCTGTGCCGCAAGTTGCGGCTGCAGCCGGGTGAATATCTGCTGGATGTGGGCTGCGGCTGGGGCGGGCTGGCGCGCTATGCCGCGCGGGAGTTCGGGGTCAAGGTGTTCGGCATCACCTTGAGCAAGGAACAACTGGCGCTGGCCAAGGAGCGGGTGAAAGCCGAAGGCCTGGAAGACCAGGTCGACCTGCAATTACTCGACTACCGCGACCTGCCCCAGGACGGCCGTTTCGACAAAGTGGTAAGCGTGGGCATGTTCGAACACGTCGGCCACGCCAACCTGGCGCAGTACTGCCGGACCCTGTTCGGCGCAGTGCGTGAAGGTGGCCTGGTGATGAACCATGGCATTACCGCCAAGCACACCGATGGCCGCCCTGTAGGCCGTGGCGCCGGCGAGTTTATCGAGCGCTACGTGTTCCCTAACGGCGAACTGCCGCACCTGGCCATGATGACCGCCGAGATCAGTGAAGCAGGGCTGGAAGTGGTCGATGTCGAAAGCCTGCGTATGCATTACGCCCGCACATTGGACCATTGGAGCGAACGTCTGGAAGACAACCTGGAAGCAGCGGCGAAGATGGTACCGGAACAGGCGCTACGCATCTGGCGGCTGTACCTGGCTGGCTGCGCTTATGCGTTTGCCCGAGGCTGGATCAATCTGCACCAGATACTGGCAGTGAAACCCCATGCCGATGGCGGGCATGAACTGCCGTGGACGCGGGAAGACCTCTACCGCTGACCACCAGACACTGAAGATCGAAACTGTGGGAGCTGGCTTGCCTGCGATAGCGTTGTATCAGGACCGGATGAGTCGACTGAAACAACACCGCTATCGCAGGCAAGCCAGCTCCCACATTGATTTTGTGTTGGTGGTTAGAGGATGGGTGAGATCAGGCGTGCAATGCGCATCCCCAGTTGTTGCAGGCGACGGGTCTCGCGACTTTCTTCGTGGCTGACTTCATGGGCCAGGGCAAAGTCGTCCAGCAGCATCTGCTCAACTTGGTTGGCGAAGGTTTCATCCACCGTCAGCAGCATCACTTCAAAATTCAGCCGGAACGAACGGTTGTCCATGTTGGCACTGCCAATGGCGCTGATTTCGCTGTCCACCAACACCACCTTCTGATGCAAAAAGCCCGGCGTGTAGCGAAACACCCGCACGCCCGCTCGCACCGCTTCGTTGGCATACAGGCTGGACGCGGCATATACGATGCGGTGGTCGGGCCGTGACGGCAGCAGCAGGCGCACATCGACTCCGCGCAATACCGCCAGGCGCAGGGCGGCAAATACCGCCTCGTCGGGGATGAAGTAGGGGCTGGTGATCCACACGCGCTCGGTCGCCGCATGGATGGCCTCGACGAAAAACAGCGAACAGGTTTCATAAGGGTCCGCTGGCCCACTGGCGAGCAACTGGCAGAGCACGCCGTCTTCCGGGTAGGCATCCGGCAGGATCAGTGGCGGCAGTTCCCGTGCGGCCCAGAACCAGTCCTCGGCAAACGACTCCTGCAGGCACGCCACCACCGGGCCGGTGACCTGCACATGGGTATCGCGCCATGGCGCCAGGGGCGGTTTTTTACCCAGGTATTCATCGCCTACGTTATGCCCGCCGACAAAACCGGAGATGCCGTCCACCACGACGATCTTGCGATGGTTACGGAAGTTGACCTGGAAGCGATTGAGCCAGCCACTGCGGGTGGCGAATGCCTTGACCTGCACGCCTGCGTCACGCAGCGCTTGCACATAACGATGGGGCAGGGCGTGGCTGCCGATGCGGTCGTACAGGACGTAAATGGCCACGCCCTGAGCGGCTTTTTCCTTCAACAGGGTCTGCAATTGGCGGCCCAGTTCATCATCGTGAATGATGAAAAACTGGAACAGCACGGCGGTCTTTGCGTTACGAATAGCCTCGAAGATCGCGCCGAAGGTGGCATCGCCATTGATCAACAGGCGCACTTCGTTGTTGGCCAGGCAGGGCATGCGGCCCAGCTTGGGCATGGCGCGCAAGGAGGCGTAGGCGCTGGAGTTGCGCGCCGCAAGCGCTTCCTCCACCCACGGGCGCCAGTTCAGTTCGGTGATGGCCGTGTGCATTTCCTGGTTGGCCTGGCGACGGGCCTGGATGTACGCGTCGAAGGTGCTGCGGCCAAAAATCAGGTAGGGGATCAGCGTCAGGTAGGGCATGAACATCAGTGACAACGCCCAGGCGATCGAGCCTTGGGCGGTGCGCACGGTCAGTACTGCGTGGATCGCGGCGAGCGTTCCGAGAAAGTGCAGCGTGGCAATGACGTAGGCGAGCAGGTGCGGGCCAAAGAAATCCATGAACGTCGTAACTCCGGGCAGTCCAGTGCGTAACAGACCATGAACGGCTGTGAATGTCGCTATTTTATTTGCCATGCAACACTGGCTGCTTTGCGACGTCTAACGCCCACAATTACCCAGGAGTTACCCGATGAATGCTCGTCTGCTTGGTTTGGCCATGGTTGTTGGTTTGTCGCTGCCTGTGGCGGCGCAGGCGCAGATGCTGGCGCCGGGCTTGTGGGAATTGACCACCAGCAATATGAAAGTCGATAACCAGGACCTGCCGGACTTGTCGCTGATCCTCGGTCAACTCAAGCAACAGATGACCCCTGAACAGCGCGCCATGCTCGAAAAGCAAGGCATCAACATGGCCGGTAAAGGCGTACAGGTGTGCCTGACCCCGGCTCAGGTGGCCTCCGATTCGATCCCCCTGACCGACCCTCAATCGGGCTGCAAACAGGAGGTCACCGACAAGAGCGGCAACCAGTGGAAATTCCGTTTCAGTTGCCCGAAAGCCCAGGGCACTGGGGTGGCAACGTTCCAGAGCCAGAAAGAATTCACCACCAGCGTCAACGGTACCTTCAATGCCACCGGGATCCAGCAGAAGGGTAGCCTGGACAGCCACGCTCAGTGGCTGGGCAACGATTGCGGTTCGGTCAAACCCCGCGCTTAACGCCCAAACTGCAGGGGCAAGCCCTGGCAACTGTTGACCACCTGGCCGTTGTGCCAGGCCAGGTGGCCGCTGACCAGTGTGGTACTCACGCTGTGGCGAAAGCTGCGTTCTGCAAAGGGTGTCCAGCCGCAGCGGGCGAGAATAGGCTGGCTGTTGACCGGCTTGCCAGCAGGCTCCGGTTTGATCAGTACCAGGTCGGCCCAGTAGCCCTCGCGCACGTAGCCGCGATCAGCAATGGCAAACAGGTCGGCCACGCGGTGGCTGGTCTTGGCTACCAGAGTGGTCAGGGGCAAATGCCCGTCGGCCACCAACTCCAGCAACGCTGGCAGGGCATGCTGCACCAGGGGCAAGCCTGAGGGGGCTTGCCGATAGGCCAACTGTTTTTGCGCCCAGGTATGCGGCGCATGGTCGGTGCCAATCACATCCAGACGATCACTCAATAACGCCAGGCGCAGTGCGTCGCGGTCGGCGCGGGTCTTGATCGCCGGGTTGCATTTGATCTGGTGGCCGAGGCGGTGGTAATCGCGGTCATCGAACAGCAGGTGGTGCAGGCAGACCTCGGCGGTGATGTGCTTGTCGGCCAGTGGCTTGTCTTCGAACAGCGCCAGTTCGCGAGCGGTGGTCAGATGCAACACATGCAGACGCGTGCCATGGCGTTTGGCCAATTCCACGGCAAACGATGACGAGCGATAACAGGCCTCGGCATCGCGGATCAGCGGGTGGGCGACGGCGGGAATATGCTCGCCGAAGCGTTCGCGCAGGCGCTGCTCGTTGGCCAGGATGCTGGGCGTGTGCTCGCAATGAGCGAGCAGAATGGTTGGCACCTCGGCAAACAGGCGCTCCAGAATGCGTGGGTCGTCCACCAGCATATTGCCGGTGGAGGCGCCCATGAACACTTTGACCCCAGCCACTTCACGAGGGTCTAGGGCGGCAACGGTGTCGAGGTTGTCGTTGCTCACGCCAAAATGAAAGCCGTAGTTAGCCACTGAGTGCAGGGCGACACGGCGCTTTTTATCGGCCAGGGCTTCCAAGTTCAGGGTGGCCGGGTGGGTGTTGGGCATGTCCATGAAGCTGGTGATTCCACCGGCCACCGCCGCGCGGGATTCGCTGTAGAAGCTGCCTTTTTCCGGCGCGCCGGGCTCGCGAAAGTGCACCTGGTCGTCGATCATCCCTGGCAGCAGCCACTGGCCGTTGGCATCGATTTCCACCGGTTCGTTATCGCCTTGAATGCTGGCGGCAATCTTCTCGATACGACCATTGGCGATCAGTACGTCGGCGTCGAATACCTGGCCCTCGTTGACCAGGCGGGCGTTGCGGATCAGCAGGCGGCTCATGGTTCAGAACTCGTTTTGCAGGGCTTTGTAGCCGCGCACCAGGTCGACGTTGGTGCGTGCCACGTCTTCGGAAAACTCCGAGGCGCTGACACTCACCGGCGGGAAGTGCGACAAGTCGGTGTTGGGGCCGATACGCGTGGTGGAGGGCACGTAGAAAGCGGCGGGCAGGTCGCGGCCGTCGACCACCGAGTTGTGGCGCACCACGCACCCATCGCCCACGACGCAATTGAACAGCACACTGTTGAAGCCAATAAACACGCGGTCGCCCACTGTGCAGGGGCCGTGGACGATGGAGCGGTGAGCGATGGAGGTGAATTCTCCGATGGTCACTGCTGCGCCGGATTTGGAGTGGATGACCACGCCGTCCTGGATGTTGGAGTTGGCGCCGATGGTGATCGGGTCCATGGCGCCGCTGGCATCCACTTCGTCGGCGCGGATCACGGCGTAAGGGCCGACGAACACGTTCTCACCGATGATAACTTTGCCGCAGATGATCGCGGTCTTGTCGACGTAGGCCGATTCGGCAATCACCGGCAGGTCGCCGGAAGGATTTTTGCGGATCATGGCTGGCTCAGTGCGGCGCACAGGGTGTTGAGGTTGTATTCGAACAGCCCGATAAAGGTGCTGGCCGGGCCTTCTGCAGCGAGAGCGTCGGAGTACAGCGTGCCGCCGATCTGTGCGCCGCTTTCGTCAGCAATCTGCTTGAGCAGGCGTGAGTCCTTGATGTTTTCCATGAACACGGCTTTGACCTTGTCCTTGCGAATCTGAGTGATCAGCGCGGCAACTTCAGCGGCCGAAGGGTCACGTTCGGTGGACAAGCCCTGGGGCGCGAGGAACTGGATGCCATAGGCCTGGCCCAGGTAACCGAAGGCGTCATGGGAAGTGACGATGCGGCGGTTTCCCGGTGGCAGGGCGCCGAACTTGGCCTTGGCCTCGTCCAGCAGGCTATGGATTTGCTTGAGGTAGGCCTGGCTGTTGCTCAGGTAGGCGGTCTTGTTGGCAGGGTCGGCGGCTACCAGCGCTTTGGTGATGTTGCTCACATAAATCTCGGCGTTGGCCAAGTTGTGCCAGGCGTGCGGGTCGGGAATGGTTTCGCCATCCTCGTCCATGGTGTGGGAAATCACGCCTTTGCTGGCGGTGACCACCGTTGCCTTGGTTTCGGTGCTGGTAACCAGGCGGTCCAGCCACGGCTCGAAACCGAGGCCGTTCTTAATGATCACCTTGGCCTTGAGCAGTGCCTTGGCGTCGTCCGGCGTGGGTTCATAGGTATGGGCGTCGGCGTCCGGGCCGACCATGTTGCTGATCTGGATATGCTCACCACCAATCTGGTGGGTGATGTCGTCGAGAATACTGAAGCTGGTGACCACTTGGAGTTTGTCGGCGGCGTGGGCCATCGAAAGCGGCAACAGCAGACTGAACAGCACGAGTAGAGCGCGCATCGGGAAACACCTCATTGGGATGTGAGCAAAGGCGGGCGGCGCAACAAACCGTGCACCGGACCGAATACCACGGACAACAAATACCCAGCGCCTGCCACCAGCACGATCGCCGGGCCGCTGGGCAGTGAGTAGTAGAACGACAGCAGCAGGCCCAACCACACCGACAGGCATCCCAGCAGCGCCGATACCGCGATCAGCACTGGAAGGCGTCGGCTCCAGAAGCGTGAGGCGATGGCCGGCAACATCATCAAGCCGACCACCATCAACGCGCCGATGGCCTGGAAACCGATCACCAGGTTCAGCACCACCAGGGTCAGGAACACGCCATGGGCGAGGGGGCCGAGGCGGCTGACGGTTTGCAGGAACAGCGGGTCGAGGGTGTCCAGCAGCAGCGGTTTGTAGATCAGCGCCATGGCGATCAGGCTGAAACCCGAGACCCAGAGCATGCCGGTCAGTGTGGTTTGATCCACGGCCAGGGCGGAGCCGAACAGCAGGTGCAGCAGGTCCAGGCGCTTGCCGGCAAGGCCCAGGATCAGCACCCCGGCGGCCAAAGAGATGGGGTAGATGGCGGCGAGGCTGGCGTCTTCGCGCAGCCCGGTGCGGCGGGTGATCCACGCGGCCAGGCCGGCCATGCTCAGGCCTGCACCCAGGCCGCCGAGGGTCAGCGCGGGCAGGCTCAGGCCGGCGAACCAGAAACCCAGGGCTGCGCCGGGCAGGATGCCGTGGGCCACCGCATCACCGATCAGGCTCATGCGCCGCAGGATCAAAAACACACCTAGCGGCGCGGTGCTGCAAGCCAGTACCAAACCGCCGATGAGTGCGCGGCGCATAAAGACAAACTCATGAAACGGCATCCATAAGTGGGCAGTGAAGTGCATTCAGGCCACCTGCATCTGCGGTTGCGGGCGGATCAGCTCTTTGCTGGGGCCGAATAGGCAGCCGGTGTTTTTGATCTGCAGTACGTGCTGGGTGTGGTGACGCACGGCGGCCAGGTCATGGCAGACGATCACCAGGGTGCGGCCTTCGTTGTGCCAGGCATGGATGTGTTTCCAGCACAGCGCCTGACCGTCCTCATCGAGGGCTGCGTGAGGTTCGTCGAGCAGCAGGACGGATGCGTCGGCCAGGCTCATGCGTGCCAGCAGGGCGCGCTGCAATTCGCCGCCGGACAATGCCATCAACGGTCGATGTTCCAAGCCAGTCAGGCACCAGTCTTCGAGTACCGCGTGCAGGCGTTGGCTGCGTTGTTGCGCGGTGTGTTGGGTGCCCCAGAAACCGGCAGCGACCAGCTCTTGCAGGCTGATAGGGAACTGGCGGTCCAAGTGTTGCTGCTGGGGTAGGAAGGCCAAGCCGCCACGGCGTGGAACATCCACAATGACCTTTCCCGCCAGCGGTTTTTGCAGGCCGGCGATGACTTTGAGCAGGCTGCTCTTGCCTGTGCCATTGGCGCCGATGATGCCGGTGAGGCTGCCTTTTTCCAGGGTCAAATCCAGTGCCGGGGTGAGCGGTTGCCCTGGGGCACCCCAGCGCAAAGAGTTACAGGTGATCATGCAAAGTCTCTCGTCCAGTGGCTTTCAGCCACGGCATCGTGCGCGTGCAGGCTTTCGGCGTGGATCACTTTGAGGTGGAAGGCTTTGATGGCATCCGAGCGTTTCAAGGCGAGGTTCAGGCGGCGAGCGGCGTCTTCGCAGAACATCAGGTTCTGCCCGTTGGCCAGGGCGAAGGCTTGTTCGTCTGCGCGTTTCACCGCGGTTTGTACGGCGGTACCGAGCGCGGCTTCGGCAGCGTTGATCAAGTCGATTATCGGCAGGTCAGTACCTTGCAACTGAACGTGCAACTGCGCGCTGCTGCGTTGGCTATGGGGTGTGGCGACGATGCCGTTGGCACTGCCGAGCCAGGCCAGCAGCGCTTCGTGCTGCAACGGCGTGTTGGCGAAATCATCCACAAATTGCTGCTGAATCAACTGCCTGGCGAGTGCGGCGGAGCAAGGGCAGGTTGAGGAATAAGTAACGTCAATTTTTAGTTCCACGTGGAACATCTGGTTTTCCAGACGCGCTTCGATGCTCACCGGGTAGCTCTTCCAGCCGGCTAGCGGACTGACCAGGGCGGGTCGTTTAAGCAGCAACTGGGTGTTGATGCGCAAGTAAGCGTTCTTAGATAAACCTTCATGTGTGTCGAGAAAACGCTGCAGTACATTACGCAGCAGTGCAGGTGTCAGCGGGTGTTGATCGAGCATTTCCAGAGCCAGGTACAGGCGTGACATATGAATGCCACGGGCCGTGCCGTCGTCCAGGCTTACGCCCGCATCAGCGGTGGCGGCCAGGCGTTGACCGTCAATCAGGATCGGCAAGGCGATGCCGCACATACCCACCCAGTCGAGTGGCAAGGCTTGGCGTGAAGCCTGCGCGGCAATGTCCGGCAGAGTCAGCGCATTCATAAGCAGGTCCATCGTTGGAAATAATTCGACATGTTATAGTATAACAATACGAGCTACGATGAATTTTCTGCTCCAGCCTTTGTTCAGTCATATCGAGTAGGGACACTCCTTTATCTGCGGTATATGCCATGCACCGACGTCAGCTCCTCAACCTGCTGCTGGTCAGCCCCTTGTTTGCCTTGCCTTTGGGGGCTTACGCCACGCAGATTCGCAATGCACGCCTGTGGCGCTCAAACGACAAGCTGCGCCTGGTGTTCGACCTCAGCGGCCCGGTGCAATACAAGACCTTTTCCCTGGCCTCACCGGACCGCTTGATCATCGACTTGAGTGGCGCCGGTCTCAGCGGCGACTTTTCCCAATTGGCGTTGAAGAACAGTGGGATTATCTCGATCCGTTCCGGGCATTTCGGCAAGAGCGATACGCGCATCGTGCTGGACCTGGTCGAGCCCATGCAGCTCAACAGCTTCGTGCTGCCGCCCCAGGATGGCCAAGGCCATCGCCTGGTGTTGGATTTGACCAACGCGACCCGTGCGCCCCGTCAAATCGCCGCAGAGCCGGCACTCTTGGTGACGCCGGTAGACAAGGCGCATCCCAAGCGCGACATAATCGTGGTGGTCGACCCTGGCCATGGCGGCAAAGACCCAGGTGCCATTGGCTCCAAGGGCCAGCGCGAAAAAGATGTGGTGCTGTCGATTGCCCAGTTGTTGGCTAAACGCTTGAAGCGCGAAAAGGGTTTTGACGTAAAACTGGTGCGCAACGACGACTTCTTCGTGCCGCTGCGCAAGCGCGTGGACATCGCCCGTCAGCACAAGGCCGATATGTTTATTTCGGTACATGCCGACGCCGCGCCACGGCTGACCGCGTCGGGCGCTTCGGTGTATGCGTTGTCTGAAGGGGGCGCCACCTCCGCCACGGCCCGCTTCATGGCCCAACGCGAAAATGGCGCCGACTTGCTGGGCGCCACCACCTTGCTCAATCTGAAGGACAAGGACCCGATGCTGGCCGGGGTCATTCTCGACATGTCGATGAATGCGACCATCGCCTCCAGCCTGCAACTGGGTAGCTCGGTATTGGGCAGCCTGCAAAACATCACCAGCCTGCATCAGAAACGTGTGGAGCAGGCGGGGTTCGCCGTGCTCAAGTCACCGGACGTGCCTTCAATCCTGGTGGAGACGGGTTTCATTTCCAACCCTCGGGATGCCCAGCGGCTGGTGACGGCGCGCCATCAACAGGCGGTGGCGGATGGCCTTTTCGAAGGACTCAAGCGTTACTTCCAGAAGAACCCACCCATGAACAGCTACATGGCCTGGGTGCAGGCGCAGAAAAACAGCCAGGTCTAACAGCCGGTCATTCGGCTGCAAGTGAACTTGGCGCTGGCGCCCCCTGAGCTGGAAAACCGGTTGATGGTGGTCCAGCCCACGCGCCGCGTGTAGCCGACCCACGCCTCGCCATCCGATGCCAACCCGGTAAAAAACGTCAGTTGCCCATAACGGCTGTTGGTCTGCGCCCAATAGCGTTTGCCGATCACTTCGAAACCGCGCAGATACGTAGTGCTGCCGACGGTTGCCACGCTATAGGCATTGCCCAACGGGTCCACACACGCCAGCAGGTTGGCGCTGCGTGTGCAGTTGGCCAACAGGCTGGGTGCCTGGGCGCAGGCAGGCCCGGCGACTGCCAATAGCAGCGCGCACAGCAGGTATTTCATCGAGGTTCTCAACATAGGCAGGTGACCCAGCATTGCGCCCTTCGTCGCGGCGAGCAAGAGGGATTGGCTTATTTGTATTGTTATACTATAACATAAATGCACAGCCCGACCCGCGAACCGCTTCCATGACCGAACACGACCTTTTGGCCCAACCAGCGGCCGACTACATGAATGAGGCCCAGCAGCGCTTCTTCCGCGAACTGCTGCTGGCTCAGCGCGATGACCTGCAAGCCCGTATCGACGCAGAGTTCCAGGCGCTGCGCGAGCAGGAAACCAACAGCGATCTGGCGGATATCGGCAGTGCCGAAGAGCAACGCCAATGGCAACTGCGCCTGCTGGAGCGTGAAAAGAAGCTATTGGACAAGATCGACGACGCCTTGGAGTTGCTGGCTCGTGGCGAATACGGCTGGTGCCGTGAAACCGGCGAACCCATCGGCCTGCAACGCCTGCTGCTGCGTCCCACCGCCACCTTATGTATCGAAGCCAAAGAACGTGAAGAGCTGCGCGAACGCCATAGACGGGCAGTTTGACCGGCCAACCTTGATGAGGAATACCTGATGCCCAATCGTCTCCCTGTGACCGTGTTGTCCGGCTTTCTCGGTGCCGGTAAAAGCACGCTGCTCAACTATGTCCTGCGCAACCGCGAAAACCTGCGGGTGGCGGTGATCGTCAACGACATGAGCGAAATCAATATCGACGGCAGCGAGGTGCAGCGTGATGTCACGCTCAATCGTTCGGAAGAAAAGCTGGTGGAGATGAGCAATGGCTGCATCTGCTGCACCTTGCGTGAAGACTTGCTTGAAGAGGTGGGAAAACTCGCCAAAGAAGGTCGTTTCGATTACCTGCTGATCGAATCCACCGGTATTTCCGAACCTTTGCCCGTGGCCGAAACCTTCACTTTTCGCGATGAAAACGAGCAAAGCCTGGCCGACATTGCACGCCTGGACACGATGGTTACTGTGGTCGACGGTATGAATTTCCTGCTCGACTACCAGGCCGCCGAAAGCCTGGCTTCACGGGGCGAAACCCTCGGTGAGGAGGATGAACGTTCCATCACCGACCTGTTGATCGAACAGATCGAATTCGCCGACGTCATCCTGATCAGCAAGATCGACCTGATCAGCAGCCGTGAGCGCGAAGAACTGATGGCCATCCTCGAGCGCCTCAACGCCCAGGCGGAAATCATCCCGATGGTTATGGGCGAAGTGCCGCTGAACAAAATCCTCAACACTGGCCGTTTCGACTTCGAACGCGCCGCCCAGGCCCCGGGCTGGTTGCAGGAATTGCGCGGTGAGCATGTGCCGGAAACCGAAGAATACGGCATAGCGTCCACTGCTTACCGTGCGCGCCGGCCATTCCATCCACAGCGGTTTTTCGACTTTATCGACCGCCCCTGGGTCAACGGCAAGCTGTTGCGCTCCAAGGGTTTCTTCTGGTTGGCCAGCAAACATCAGGATGCGGGCAGTTGGTCCCAGGCGGGCGGGTTGATGCGCCATGGGTTTGCCGGGCGTTGGTGGCGCTTTGTGCCGAAAAGCCAGTGGCCTCAGGACGAAGAAAGCGTGGCGGCGATCATGGCTAACTGGCAGTTGAGCACGGGTGACTGCCGTCAGGAACTGGTGTTTATCGGGCAAAACATCGACTTTGCCCAGATGCGTACCGAGTTGGACGCCTGCTTGCTCACTGATGAAGAAATGGCCCTGGGTGTCGAAGGTTGGCGCCAGCTACCCGACCCGTTTGGCCCTTGGTACGAGCAGGTCGCCTGATGCTGGCCCCGGTCATTCCCCTACGCCCTGTCATCCGCCAAAGCTGTGGAGAAACGCCGCTGGCGCTGTCCGACATCCTCAATGATGGCGTCAACCTGGCAATCTGGCAGCGCCAACTGCCCCTGCATATCGCTGAGTTTGGCGCTTTGCTGGTGGCGCTCAATGAACCGTTGGCCGAGTCCATGGTGGTCGAATTGGTTAGCGAAGACTCCGTGCCGAACTTGCAGGGTTTGGCGTCCAGTTGTCGCGATCTTGAAGGCTACGATGGGTTTATCGCCGATGTGTCGTGGCTGGTCAGTGCATTCGCCTGCCTGCTGGGCGCCAAGCGCATCGGCGTGCGTTTACGGCTATTGGACAAGGCCATGTGTCCGCGTTTTCACGTCGATCACGTGCCGGTTCGGCTGATCACCACCTACGCCGGTATCGGTAGCCAATGGTTGCGCGAAGGCGTTATGGACCGGCGCACATTGAGCCAGGCGGATGCCGAGCCCACTGAGCGCATCGAGCAGATCCATTGCGGTGAAGTGGCGCTGCTTAAAGGCACCAAATGGCACGGCAATGAAGGACATGGGCTGATCCACCGCTCGCCAGCGCTCAAGGCCGATGAGCGACGGTTGATCCTGACGCTGGATTGGCTGGCATAACCGCGTAGGATCAAACGCTCTACACGGCCTGAACGATGCCTCTCATGTTGCAGAACATTCCTACCCATGTGATTGCAGGGCCCTTGGGCGCCGGCAAGACCAGCCTGATCAAGCACCTGCTTGCCCAGCGCCCGGCCAACGAGCGCTGGGCGGTGCTGATCAACGAGTTCGGCCAGATCGGCCTGGACGCAGCCCTACTCACACAAGACGATGACGGCATCGCCTTGGGCGAGGTGGCTGGCGGCTGTTTGTGCTGTGTGAACGGTGCACCGTTCCAGGTAGGGCTGGGCCGCTTGTTGCGTAAGGCTAAGCCGGACCGGTTGTTTATCGAGCCCTCAGGCTTGGGCCATCCGGCGCAATTGCTCAAGCAACTGCGGCACGCACCATGGCAAGACGTGCTGGCCGTGCAGCCTTGCGTGCTGGTACTCGATGCCCAGGCGTTGGCGGCGGGCAGGCCGTTGCCGCAGGCACAACAGGAGGCGTTAGCCAGTGCCGGTCTGCTGGTGTTGAACAAGGACGAGACGCTGACTGCGGTGCAACGTCAGGCGATTGAAGCGCAATTACCCGATTGCCCGCTCCATTGGACACGCCAGGCGCAACTGCCACTCGACCGGTTGCCCGGTTTGAAAGCGCAGGCCCAAGTAGCGGTGGATAATCTCGGCGTGCCTGAAGCGGTGGGGCAAATGCCGGCGATCTGGAGCGACCCGGGGCTGCCGATCTGTCTGAGTCAGAGCCAGGAGGGCGGCTGGAGCATCGGCTGGCGCTGGCACCCAAGCCAGCGATTCGATGTCAGCCGTCTGCATCAGTGGCTATCGAGTATCGACTGGCGCCGTGCCAAATTGGTTATCCACAGCGTTGAGGGTTGGGTGTCTGCCAACGCTGTGGATAACAGCCCACTGCACTGGCAACCCAGCGCTTGGCGGCGCGATTCACGTGTTGAGTTGATCTTCAGCGCACCACAGAACGTGGCCGCATTGCAAAGCGCCCTGGCAGCCTGCCGTTACTGATGTTTCTTGCTGGCGTGGTCCTGGCGCCACTGGCTCAATTCGATGATCTCGGCGCTGGGCAGCGGCTCCTTGGTTTCGAACGGGTAGGGCGCCAGTTCGATCTGCGCGCTGTGGGCGCCGAATTGGGTGATGACCCCGGCATGCCGAGTTTCGCCGGTCACCGTGAACTCGAAATTATAGATACGCGCCAGGCGTCGGCGGCCATTGGCATCCTTGACGAAACCGATGCGTTTGAGCGCCACGGCACCGTCAAGCAGCTCGATATCGAGCTTGGCGCAATGCTGCTTGACCCGCGCCAGCGCCCGTTCACGCAGGCCGTGGTTGTGCCAAACCCAGGCGGCGCCGGTGGCCAGCAGCATCAAAACGAAGATGTTTCCCAGGGTCAGCATTACATGAACTCCAACAAAGTGAGCGCAGCTTAACTGTGTCGCCGGTCTGTCGTACAGGCTGCGTTTAGTCGCATACTGCTCGGCCAGAAATTTAACGGTTTTACGGAAATCTCCCGCATGAAACGTACACCTCACCTGCTTGCGATCCAGTCTCATGTGGTCTTCGGCCACGCCGGAAACAGCGCCGCCGTGTTCCCTATGCAGCGGGTCGGGGTGAACGTCTGGCCGCTCAACACGGTGCAGTTCTCCAACCACACACAGTATGGACAGTGGGCGGGCGAAGTGTTGGCGCCGCAGCAAATTCCTGCGCTGGTAGAGGGTATTGCCGCGATTGGCGAGCTGGGCAACTGTGATGCGGTGCTGTCCGGTTACCTGGGCAGTGCCGACCAGGGCCGCGCCATCCTCAGCGGTGTGGCGCGCATCAAGGCGATCAACCCCAAGGCGCTGTACCTGTGCGACCCGGTGATGGGCCACCCGGAAAAGGGTTGCATCGTGCCGCAGGAGGTCAGCGATTTCCTCTTGGATGAAGCCGCCGCCATGGCGGACTTCCTGTGCCCCAACCAACTGGAGCTGGATAGTTTTGCCGGGCGCAAGCCGCAATCGCTGTTCGATTGCCTGGCGATGGCCAAAGCATTGCTGGCGCGCGGACCCAAAGCGGTGTTGGTCAAGCACCTGGATTACCCAGGCAAACTGCCAGAAGGGTTTGAAATGCTGTTGGTGACGGCCGACGGCAGTTGGCACTTACGCCGGCCCCTGCTGGCGTTTCCGCGTCAGCCAGTGGGCGTGGGCGACCTGACGTCGGGCCTGTTTCTGGCGCGGGTGCTGTTGGGTGATAGCCTGGTGGCTGCCTTTGAATTCACCGCCGCGGCCGTGCATGAAGTGCTGCTGGAAACCCAGGCTTGCGCCAGTTATGAACTGGAACTGGTGCGGGCCCAGGACCGTATTGCCCACCCTCGTGTGCGCTTCGAAGCCACACCGATCAGCCTGTAATGACACAGAACCCAATGTGGGAGCGGGCTTGCCCGCGATGGCGGAGTCTCGGTCAAAGCGATGTCGACTGAACCACTGCTATCGCGGGCAAGCCCGCTCCCACACGTTTTTGAGTTGAGTCGCCGCTTGTAGTTTACGGCGCGTCGGCTTTGATCTCCCGGTAGCGCTTTTCCAGTTCCTGACGAATCTGCCGACGCTGCTGAGCCTGCACAAAGCGGCGCTTGTCTTCGCTGTTCTGCGGCTGCAACGGCGGTACGGCGGCAGGTTTGCGCTGGTCGTCCACGGCCACCATGGTGAAGAAGCAGCTGTTGGTATGGCGCACCGAGCGTTCACGGATATTCTCGGTCACCACCTTGATGCCCACTTCCATCGACGTATTGCCGGTGTAGTTGACTGACGCCAGGAAGGTCACCAGCTCACCGACATGAATCGGCTCGCGAAAGATTACCTGATCTACTGACAGCGTGACCACATAACGACCGGCATAACGGCTGGCGCAGGCATAGGCCACTTCGTCGAGGTACTTGAGCAGCGTGCCGCCGTGCACATTGCCAGAGAAGTTGGCCATGTCAGGGGTCATCAGTACCGTCATCGACAGCTGGGCGTTTCCGGGTTCCATAGCACACTCACGGGTTGTAGGCATTGGTTGGGGGGAGGCACCTCTGCGGGTACTCAAAGTCTTTGCAGCGCCATCCCTAACGGGACGCCGTCAGGCGGCTCGCCGTCACGCGCGCAGCGATCTGTTTCCATATATTGCACCGGCTTTCCAGCAGAAGTCGCGGTGTTACCCTTCAAAAGCCCTTCTCAGGGCTTTTCTTACGATCAAGGCAGACTTTTCCGACCCTTCAAAGGCGAGGCCGGAAGTGGGAAAAGCGCCGGCACCCTCAAGGAGCCCCTCGCCATGCACGCCATCAGCTTTATCCAGGACTTGGCCGTGATCATGCTGGTGGCAGGGGTGGTCACCATCCTGTTTCACCGCTTCAAGCAGCCGGTGGTGTTGGGCTACATCGTCGCCGGCTTCATTATCGGCCCCCACACTCCGCCGTTTGGCCTGATCCACGATGAAGACACGATCAAGACCCTGGCGGAGCTGGGGGTCATCTTCCTGATGTTCTGCCTGGGCCTGGAATTCAGCCTGCGCAAGCTATTCAAAGTCGGGGCCACGGCGTTTATCGCGGCGTTCCTGGAAATCGTGCTGATGATCTGGATCGGCTACGAGATCGGCCGCTGGTTCGACTGGAGCACCATGGACTCGCTGTTCCTCGGCGCGATCCTGGCAATCTCCTCGACCACCATTATCGTCAAGGCTCTCAACGACCTGAAGATGAAAGACCAGCGGTTCGCCCAGCTGATTTTCGGTGTGCTGATTGTCGAGGACATCCTGGGTATCGGCATCATTGCCTTGCTGTCGAGCATCGCCGTGAGTGGCACGGTCAGCTCCGGCGAGGTGTTCTCCACAGTCGGCAAGCTCTCGCTGTTCATGATCGTTGCGCTGGTGATTGGTATTTTGCTGGTGCCGCGCCTGCTGGCTTATGTGGCCAAGTTTGAAAGCAACGAGATGCTGCTGATCACGGTATTGGGGCTGTGCTTTGGTTTCTGCCTGCTGGTGGTGAAGTTGGAATACAGCATGGTGCTCGGGGCCTTTTTGATCGGCGCGATCATGGCTGAATCCCGGCAGTTGATTAAGATCGAACGCCTGATCGAACCCGTTCGCGACATGTTCAGCGCGATTTTCTTCGTGGCGATTGGCTTGATGATCGATCCGCAGATCCTGCTGCAATACGCCTGGCCCATTGCGGTGATCACTGTGGCCGTGGTGCTGGGCAAGATGCTGTCTTGCGGGCTGGGTGCGTTTATCGCCGGCAACGATGGTCGCACCTCGCTGCGGGTGGGTATGGGGCTGTCACAAATTGGCGAATTTTCTTTCATCATCGCGGCGCTGGGGATGACCCTGCAGGTCACCAGCGACTTTCTGTATCCCGTGGCGGTGGCCGTTTCGGCGATCACCACGCTGCTGACGCCCTACCTGATTCGTGGCGCGGACCCACTGTCATTGAAGATCGCGGCGGTGATGCCCAAGCGTATGAGCCGAGTGTTCGGCATGTATGGCGAATGGCTGCGCAGCATTCAGCCCCAGGGCGAGGGGGCGATGTTGGCCGCGATGATCCGCAAGATCATCCTGCAAGTCGGGGTAAACCTGGCATTGGTGATCGCAATCTTCTTTGCCGGCAGCTTTTTCGCAGGGCGCATCGGTGGGTATCTGGAGGGCTGGGTCAGCGATCAGAGTTGGCAGAAGGCGTTGATCTGGGGCGGGGCGCTGCTGGTGTCGTTGCCGTTTCTGATTGCGGCGTATCGCAAGCTCAAGGCGCTGTCGATGCTGCTGGCGGAGATGAGCGTGAAACCAGAAATGGCCGGGAGGCATACCCAACGTGTGCGAAGGGTGATTGCGGAGCTGATCCCCCTCTTGTCGCTGCTGGTGATCTTCCTGCTATTGGCAGCCTTGTCGGCCAGTATTCTGCCGACCAACAAGTTGCTGGTGTTGATTGCCGTGGTCACGGCGGCGGTGGCTGCAGTGCTCTGGCGCTGGTTTATCCGTGTGCATACGCGGATGCAGGTTGCGTTGCTGGAGACGCTGGATAACCACAAGGATACGGAACACTGACTGGCGTTGGCGGGGGCTGCTTTGCAGCCCAGCGGGAGCAAGCTCCCTCGCCACAAAAGCCGGTTGCCAGAGGTCAGGGGACTCAGCTTTCCAGCCAGACGTCCCGTGCCCAGTGCCACACCGATTCCCAGGTTTCTTCAGTAACCAGTTCTTCCTCACCGGACCACAGCACGACGGTGCCGTCTTCTTCGACGCAATAGTAGTCGTCGCCGTCCTGGCAGATAGGGATCAGGCTGCGGTCAACACCGGCATCCCAGGCGTTGGCCGCAACGTCTGGCAGGTAAGTGTGGGACTGTGGGTCGGTGACGGTCACCGGCTCCAGGCTGCCGTAGACCACGTCACTGACGGTCAGCAGGAATTCACGGAAGACAAAGGGGATGTCGATGAACAGTTGTTCCTCGATTTCCACCAGCAGGTCTTCGTCAGGCAGCTCCAAAGGAACCGGGACCGGTTCGTTGGCTTCACGCAGTTGTTCGATGATTTCTTCCACGGCCGGGATCCTCTTGCTAGATGGCGCGGTTTATAGGGGCGTTTTATACAGTAGCTCGCTATAAGTGCAACCGTGAAATAGAAAACCCCGGACATGTCCGGGGTTTTTGTTACCGCTTGCTCAAACGCGCAGGTATTAGCCGTTCTGGCGGATACCGGCGACCAGCCATGGCTGGTCGTCGCCCTGGGCGCGTTCCATATTCCAGCTTTCGCTGAACACTTCGCCCTGGTCGAAGCGCGAGGACTTCGACACGCCGCTGAAGGTCAGGGTGGCGATAGTCTTGTCGGCACGATCATCCACGCCATCGAGCTGTACGCGCAGGTCGTCGATGTAGGTCGACTGGAAGGCGTCACCGATCTCGGCACGTTCGCGCTTGAGGAACTCCAGCAACTGCGGGGTCACGAACTCGGAGATCTTGTCCATTTCGTTGGCGTCCCAGTGCTGTTGCAGGGACTGGAAGTGGCTGCGGGCCGCTTCGACGAAACGCTCTTCGTTGAACCAAGCCGGTGCGTTGATCACCGGACGGGCGGCAGGGGCTGCCGAACCACCGAAGATCGAACCCATGGCAGGCTTCTGTTCGAACGCTTCACGCTGCATCGGCGCGCCGGCTGGAGCCAGGTGCTCCTGCTGCTTGCGGCGACGGGCGGCGATAAAGCGGAAGACCAGGAAGGCGATGACGCCCATGATCAGGATGTCGAAGATCTGCATGCCCTGGAAGCCGTCGCCCATGAACATGGACGCAAGCAGGCCACCGGCGGCGATGCCGGCCAGTGGGCCCAGCCAACGCGAAGCACCGCCGGCCTTGGCAGCAGCGCCAGCGGCACCGGCTGCGCCTGCAGTAGCCGCAGCACCGCCGGCACCGGCGGATGGAGCCATTTGGCTGGTCTGGTGAGTCGGTGCCGCGCCCGAGCTTTTGCCGCCACCGAAGCGTTTGGCGTTGGCGTCGAGGCTCATCGTCAGGCCGATGCACAACGCCATGGCGATGCTAAGAAAACGTTTCATATAGGGAATTCCCATTTGTGGATTGCACGCGCGCCATGTTGCACAGGTGTCGTGGCAGAGGCTAGCGGCATAATGTTTCGGGCTTTTGCGTAAGACCAAATCCGAAGGGTCTGTAGGACCAATTACAGATATTGGCCCGCACGCCTCTAAAACAAGGCTGGGCCAATAATCTTCATGTTACGCAGTGTTTCATGATGGTGGGCTTATTGTGGCCAGAGATTGCTCCCGCTGGGCTGCGCAGCAGCCCCAAAAAACGGGCGCGCTGCGCACGCCAGCGGAAGCAATCTATGACCACAGGTGATCAGCTCAGACCGCTTCGAGCTTGGCGTAACCCATCATCAGCCACTTGCTGCCCTCGGCGAAGTTCACCTGCACCCGCGCCTGGGCGCCTACGCCTTCGAAGTTGAGGATCACGCCTTCGCCGAAGATCGCATGCTTGACCTGCTGGCCCAGGCTGAACGGGGTTTCCGGTATTTCGGAACCGGCAAACATGCTGCTGGAGTTCTGTTGCTGGCCACCGCCGAACGGGCGGCTGACGCTGTTGGACAAGCGTACTTCCTGGATCAGCCCCTTCGGCACCTCACGTACGAAGCGCGACACCTTGTTGTAGGTTTCGCTGCCGTACAGGCGTCGGGTCTCGGCGTAGGTCATCACCAGGTTCTGCATCGCCCGGGTGATGCCCACGTAGGCCAGGCGGCGTTCTTCTTCAAGGCGGCCGGGCTCTTCCAGGCTCATCTTGTGAGGGAACAGGCCTTCTTCCATGCCCACCAGGAACACATAAGGGAATTCCAGGCCTTTGGCGCTGTGCAAGGTCATCAGCTGGATACTGTCTTCATGCTCGTCGGCCTGGGTATCGCCGGCTTCCAGCGAGGCGTGGCCCAGGAAGGCGGCGAGCGGCGTCAGCTCTTCGTCGTCCTCGGTGTTTTCGAACGCGCGGGCGGCGCTGACCAGTTCCTCAAGGTTTTCTACCCGGGCCTGGCCTTTCTCGCCTTTTTCCGCTTCGTGATAGGCGATCAGCCCGGACTGCTCGATCACGGTCTGAGTCATCAGGTGCAGCGGCATCTCTGCGCACTTGGCGGCCAGGTTCTCGATCAGCTCGACAAACACCCCCAACGCCCCCGCCGCACGGCCAGTCAGGCCTTTGTTGGCGATCAGCAAGCGCATGGCTTCCCACATCGACACATCGGCATGGCGCGCATGGTCGCGGATCGCTTCGACGGTTTTCTCGCCAATGCCACGCGCCGGGATGTTGATCACCCGCTCCAGCGCTGCATCGTTACCCCGGCCTTCAAGCAAACGCAGGTAGGCCATGGCGTTCTTGATTTCGGCGCGCTCGAAGAAGCGCTGGCCGCCATAGATGCGGTACGGGATGCGTTCGCGCAGCAAGGCCTCTTCCAGCACCCGCGATTGGGCGTTGGAACGGTACAGAATCGCGATATCGCTGCGGGCCAGGCCGGTTTTCAGTGCGCTTTCGATGGTTTCGACCACGTAGCGCGCTTCATCGTGCTCATTGAACGCCGCGTACAGGTTGATCGCCTCGCCTTCGCCGCCGTCGGTCCACAGCTCTTTGCCCAGGCGCCCGGTGTTGTTGGCGATCAAGGCGTTGGCCGCCTTGAGGATCCCGGCGGTGGAGCGGTAATTCTGCTCCAGGCGGATGGTCACCGCGTCCGGGAAGTCTTCGGAATACTGGTAGATGTTCTCGATTTTCGCGCCACGCCAGCCGTAGATCGACTGGTCGTCATCGCCCACCACCATCAGGCTGTCACCGCCCTTGGCCAGTAGACGCAACCAGGCGTACTGCACGGCGTTGGTGTCCTGGAACTCGTCCACCAGGATATGGCGGAAGCGTTTCTGGTAATGGGCCAGCAAACCGGGGTTGTCGCGCCACAGGTCGAGGGCACGCAGCAGCAGTTCGGAGAAGTCGATGACGCCAGCGCGCACGCAGGCCGCTTCATAGGCCTCATAAATGCTGCGCATTGTGGCCAGGAACAGGTCGCCGCTGGCTTGGATATGTTGCGGGCGCAGGCCCTCGTCTTTCTGGCCGTTGATAAACCACTGTGCCTGGCGCGCCGGCCAGCGTTGTTCGTCCAGGCCCAGTTCGCGGATCACGCGCTTGACCAGGCGTTGCTGGTCGTCGCTGTCGAGAATCTGGAAGGTCTGGCTCAGGCCGGCTTCCTGCCAATGCGCCCGCAACAGGCGGTGCGCCAGGCCGTGGAAGGTGCCCACCCACATGCCCGCCGGGCTGATGCCCATCAACTGCTCGATGCGATGACGCATCTCGGCAGCGGCCTTGTTGGTGAAGGTCACCGACAGGATGGAATGCGGGGACGCGTTTTCGACCTGGATCAACCAGGCGATACGGTGCACCAGCACTCGGGTTTTACCGGAGCCAGCACCGGCCAGGACCAACTGACGGCCAACGGGGGCCGCTACGGCCTGGCGTTGGGCATCGTTGAGAGAGTTCAGCAAAAGAGAGAGATCATCGCGCATCGACGCATTCTATGGGCCTTGGGGGGCCTGGGCAAATCCCAATGCCGGATGGTCGATGCAAAACGCCTGCAAGCTATCGACGGGCGAACATTCTGACGGGGGTGATGACCGGTTGGTCATCGCCCGCAGCCCATGCCGTGTCTTGCTCAAGCGGTCTGGGCCAAAGGTTTGCGGCCAATCGCAGGAGGTTTTTTATGACTTGTAGCAGTTTGGCCCAGGCGCTTGCTTGTGTATGCTCCGTCGACGTTTCGGGCTCACCATTATAAGAACACCGCCTATGACCCTTAGCACCGACCTGTTTGGCCCCTCGCCGGCCCCGGCACAGGTCATCCGTAAACACTATGCAACCGAAATCGCGGTTGAGCGCACGCGCCTGCTCTATCAGGGCTCGTTGCTGCCGACGCTGCTGATGCTGGTCAACGGCCTGGTCTGCGCCTGGTTACTGTGGAACCCCAATCAGTACCTGCTGGACAGCGTCTGGCTGCTCTGGTTGCTCGCCCTGGTGGCGATGCGCGTGATTCAAGTGGCGGCCTTTGATTCGGCCATGCCCAGCCGGCAGGCCCAGCCCGTGTGGCGCCGTATGTTCATGCTCGGCTCGGCGGTCAGTGGCCTGACCCTCTCGGTTGCGGCTATTGCCCTGGTGCCCACGGACAGCTTCATGCATCAGGCTTGGGTGTTTGGCCTGATTGGCGCCGCCACCTTGTCGGCCAGCGTGGCCTATGCCGTGAGCTTTTGGGCCTACCTGTCGTTTGCCTTGCCGTGCCTGGTGCCGGCCATCGTCTACCTGTTCTGGAATGGCACACCGCAGCAACAAGGCTGGGGCGTGCTCGGGCTGATCCTGCTGGCGTCCCTGAGCCTGGTCGCGTGGCAGGTCAACCGCCTGATCCAGCGCGGGTTGTTGCGCCGTTTCCAGAACCAGGCCCTGATCGAGCATTTACAGCAGGCGCAGCAACGCAGTGAGCAGTTGAACCAGGACCTGGTGCGCGAAGTCGAACAGCGCCGCGAGGTGGAGCAGAACTTGCGTGAAGCCCAGGTCGGTCTGCAAGATCGTGTGGCGCAACGCAGCCAGCAATTGGATGCTGCCAGCCTCGCCTTGAGTAAAAGCGAAGCGCGCCTGGCTATGGCCCTGCAAGCCAGTGAACTGGGCCTGTGGGACTGGAACCTGCAAACCGACGAGGTCCACCACACGCAACTCAAGGAGTTGTTTGGCCTGGAGCCCGAATACGTCACGGCGATGCTCAGCCACCTCAAACCGCGCCTGCACCCCGACGATCTGCCACTGCTCAAGCACGCACTGGTAGAGCATCTCAAAGGCCGCAGCGAGGACTATCAGGTGGAGTACCGGATACGTCATGGCGATGGGCATTGGGTGTGGATCGAAGACCGCGGGCGCGCCGTGGAGCGCACACCCAGTGGCCGCGTCGTCCGTATGCTGGGCACGCGCCGCGACATCAGCGCCGGCAAGGCGGTGGAGGAGCAGCAACGCCTGGCTTCGACGGTGTTCGAGGCGGCCAGCGAAGGCATTGTGATCCTCGACCCGAACTACGCGCTGATCGCCGTGAACCAGGCGTTCAGCCGCGTCACCGGTTTCGACATCGACGACATGCTTGGCCGCAACGTCGTGGAACTGCCCAGCAGTCGCGATGCGCGGCGCCACTTCCCGCTGATCCGCCAGGCATTGCTCAGCCACGGCACCTGGCAGGGCGAATTGGTGGAGACGCGCAAGAACGGCGAACTGTACCCGCAATGGCTACAGCTGAATGTGGTGCGTGATGTACGGGGGAACGTCAGTCATATCGTAGGATTCTTCGCCGATCTGTCCGCCCGGCGCGAGTCGGAAGAGCGCATGCGCTACCTCACCCACTACGACGAGTTGACCGGCCTGGCCAACCGCTCGCTGTTTCGCGAACGGCTGCGCGAAGCTCACCAGCGGGTGCGCCAAGGCGGTCGCAGCCTCGCGCTGCTGCATATCAACCTCGACCGCTTCAAATTGCTCAATGACAGCCTGGGCCATGAAGTGGCCGACCAACTGCTGCAGAAAATGGCGCGGCGCTTGATCAACGCGCTGCCGGAGGCCGACACCATTGCGCGCCTGTCCGGTGATGAGTTCGCCGTACTGTTTGACGCCTATGGCAACTTATCCAGCCTGGCGCGGGTGGCGACCCGGTTGCTGGCGAAGCTGCGCGTGCCGGTGAACGTGGAGGGCCATGAGCTGGTGGTAAGCGCCTCTATGGGCGTCAGCCTGCTGCCTGATAACGCACGGGAGATTTCTGCACTGGTCAGCCAGGCGAATATGGCGATGCAGCACGCCAAGCATTTGGGCGGGAATAATTTCCAGTTCTTCACCGACAGCCTGCAAGCCAGCACCCTGGAGCGTTTGCAGCTGGAAAACCACCTGCGCAAAGCCATCGACGAGCGTCAGCTCACGGTGTTTTACCAACCCAAGCTGTGCCTGGTCACTGGCAAGCTGAAGGCTGCCGAGGCGTTGGTCCGCTGGGAGCATCCGCAATGGGGCATGGTGCCGCCGAGTGACTTTATCGGTTTGGCGGAAGAAACCGGCTTGATCGTGCCGTTGGGCGAATTTGTGCTGCGCCAGGCCTGCTGGCAGGCCTGCGAATGGCAGCGTCAGGGGCTGGCGCCGATTCGCGTGTCGGTCAACCTGTCGGTGCATCAGCTGCGCCAGGGCAAGCTGGTCAGCCTGGTGCGCCAAGTGCTGGAGGAAACCGCACTGGACCCGCAGTACCTGGAGCTGGAACTGACCGAAAGCCAGTTGCTCGACAGCGTTGAACACATCATCGCCACCTTCCAGCAATTGCGCGACCTGGGGGTGAAGCTGGCCATCGACGACTTTGGCACCGGTTATTCGTCCCTCAGCTACCTCAAGCGTATCCCGGTGGACTACGTAAAAATCGACCAGGCCTTTATCCGGGGGCTTGGCCAGGGGCGCGAGGATGCGGCCATCACCCGTGCGATCATCGCCATGGCCCACGGGTTGGCGCTCAAGGTAGTGGCCGAAGGAGTGGAGGATCAGCAGCAGCTGGATTTCCTGCGCGGTGAGCAGTGTGACGAGGTACAGGGTTACCTGATCAGCCCGCCCATGAGGGCCGAAGGGCTGGCGGATTTGTTACGCAAAAACGCAGATTTTTCTTAACGCAGCGTAGGCCGCCTTTATGGCTACATAGCGGCTGCCCGCTGAATCAGAGGGGAGCAGGGCGATTTAGTGATGCATCTAACGGGCAAAACGACAATTCTTGTAGTATAACTACAAGCTTGCTACATCCCTGGCGCCTGCCAATAACAAGAGTCCTGCCCTTTGAACCTGTTGCAACATATCGCCCAGTCGCGCCACCTGTTACGCAAATCGGAACTCAAGGTTGCCGATCATGTGCTGCTTGACCCTGCGGCTGTGATGCACAGTTCCATGGCCGACCTGGCCCACAGCGTGGGCATCAGCGAGCCGACCATCGTGCGCTTCTGCCGCGCCATTGGTTGCTCCGGCTTTCAGGACCTCAAGCTCAAGCTGGCGCAAAGCCTGGCTGCCGGGGCGAGCTTCGGCCAGTTTGCAATCCATGAAGACGACTCCGTTGCCGACTACAGCCTGAAAATCTTCGACACCACCTTGCACACCTTGATGGAAGTGCGTGAGAAGCTCGACCCGGTGGAGCTGCAAAAGGCCGTGACCGCAATGTCCCAGGCCCAGCGCGTCGAGTTCTACGGCTTCGGTGCGTCCGGCGCGGTGGCGGCCGATGCCCAGCACAAGTTCTTCCGCCTGCTGCTGACCGCCGCGGCCTACAGCGACCCGCACATGCAGGCGATGTCGGCGGTGACCTTGAAGCCCACTGACGTGGCCATCTGCATTTCCCAATCAGGTCGTTCCAAAGACCTGCTGATCACCGCCAACCTGGTGCGTGAGAGCGGCGCGTCGTTGATTACCCTGTGCCCGAGCCAGACGCCATTGGCGGAGTTGTCCACGGTGAACCTGGCGATCGACGTGCATGAAGACACCGAAATCTATACGCCGCTGACCTCGCGCATTGCCCACCTGGTGGTCATCGACGTGTTGGCGATGGGCGTGGCCATGGCCCGTGGCCCGAGCCTGGTCAACCACCTCAAGAGCGTGAAGCGCAGCTTGCGTAGCCTTCGCCTCTCGCCAAAATCCGTCAAAGCCCTCGACGACTAAGCCCAGGCCATACTCGGTCAAAGTGTGGGAGCTGGCTTGCTGTGGCGAGGGAGCTTGCTCCCGCTGACTGCGCAGCAGTCTCCGGCTTTTTGGGGGCGCTTCGCACCCCAGCGCAAGCAAGCTTGCTCGCCACAGCGAACCAGCTCCCACAGGGAGTTTGCGTCAATTTCGCAAGATTCATCATCCTGTAATCCCCGCGCCGCCAAACCGTCATCCCCCACGCCCATCCTGTACTCCCCGTACTCGCATTGGGAGACTCCAAATGACCCGGCCCTACGAAGACAGCAACAGCACCGTCAAGACCCGTCGTCAGCAGGAAGACCAGCGCCGCATGGCGTTCCGTCGCGCCATCGAAGACCGTTGCGAGGAGCGCCAGTTGCTCCA
This sequence comes from Pseudomonas sp. PA-7-1E, assembly GCF_021605325.1. Taxonomy (NCBI): domain Bacteria; kingdom Pseudomonadati; phylum Pseudomonadota; class Gammaproteobacteria; order Pseudomonadales; family Pseudomonadaceae; genus Pseudomonas; species Pseudomonas sp. PA-7-1E. Next base: position 168,653 of record NZ_WKFA01000003.1, on the reverse strand, counting down.
GAGCATCAGTGACTACCCGGAACTGCATTGGCAGGCATCCGTGGCTGCCCAGCGAAACGCTCAGCCAGCGCGCTGATCTGCACCCGTTCGCTGCGAATAAAGCCCAGGAACGCATGGGCCACCGGTGACAGGCGTTTAGCCTTGGCCTGCACCAGGCACCAACTGCGGTACAGCGGCAGTTCTTCCACCGGCAGCTCCTTGAGCCCGCCGGTGGCCAGCTCCAGGTTCAAGGCGTGGCGCGTCAGCAATGCCACGCCCAACCCTGCACTCACACATTCACGCTGCGCCTCGGCCGAGGCCACTTCCACCGTCTGGGTGAAGTGCACGCGTTTTTCCTTGAAGTATTCCTCGCAGGCCAGTCGCGTGCCAGAGCCCGGCTCGCGGATGAGCAGGGTATAAGGCTCCAGGTCCTGCAAGCGCAGTGGCCCTTGCAGGCTCAACGGATGATCTGGCAGCGCCACGGCGACAATCGGATTGTTGAGAAACGGCAGGAATTCCAGGCCCATGTCCTGGGGCACCATGGACATGATCACCAGGTCGTCGCGGTTGTCCGAGAGCCGGCGGATCACCTGGGCACGGTTGACCACCGTGAGCTGCAATTGCACTTCCGGATGCTGGCGCTTGAAGGCGGCGAACAGGTGCGGCACGAAATACTTGGCGCTGGACTCCACCGCCAGTTTCAGTTGGCCTTGCAGTGAGCCCTGCATGTCCGACAGCTGCATATCGAGGTTTTCCAGGCGCCCGAAGATGTCGCGGCTGGCCCGTTGCAAAGCTTCGGCGGCCTCGGTCATGTAGAGTTTTTTGCCGACATAGTCGAACAGCGGCTGGCCGATCAGTTCTTCCAGCTGGCGAATTTGCAGGCTGACCGCCGGTTGGGTGAGGGACATTTCCTCGGCAGCACGGCTGTAGGAACGCAAATCACACACTTCATTGAAGATCTGCAATTGACGCAATGTCATACGCATCAATGACTTACGCATTTTATAAAGCCTCGGCCCCTTGGTGTTCCGGCCAACTATAAGTCTTTACTTATACACAACCCAATAATTATTGATTTTTGTTAATTCTCCTGTGCGCATAGTGTGTGTCTCGCGACTGTCATGAAACATTTGGTCACGCGCCGGCCCGGCTGCAACGGGTCGAAGCACGCAAATCGGCTCAAGGGAATTTCCAAGTGATAAAAAAGATCCTGATCGCCAACCGTGGTGAAATTGCCGTACGAATCGTGCGTGCCTGCGCCGAGATGGGCATTCGCTCGGTCGCGGTTTATTCGGACGCCGACCGCCATGCGTTGCACGTCAAGCGTGCCGACGAAGCCCACAGCATCGGTGCCGAGCCACTGGCCGGTTACTTGAACCCGCGCAAGCTGGTGAACCTGGCGGTGGAAACCGGCTGCGATGCGCTGCACCCCGGCTACGGCTTCCTGTCGGAAAACGCCGAATTGGCAGATATCTGTGCCGAGCGCGGCATCAAGTTCATCGGCCCCTCGGCAGAAGTGATTCGCCGCATGGGCGACAAGACCGAAGCGCGCCGCAGCATGATCAAGGCCGGTGTGCCGGTCACGCCGGGCACCGAAGGCAACGTTGCCGACATCCACGAAGCCCTCACTGAAGGCGACCGTATCGGTTACCCGGTGATGCTCAAGGCCACCTCCGGTGGTGGCGGCCGTGGCATTCGTCGTTGCAACAGTCGCGAAGAACTTGAACAAGCCTTTCCCCGCGTGATTTCCGAAGCCACCAAGGCCTTCGGTTCGGCGGAAGTGTTCCTGGAAAAATGCATCGTCAATCCCAAGCACATCGAGGCGCAGATCCTCGGTGACAGCTTTGGCAACGTGGTGCACCTGTTCGAGCGTGATTGCTCGATCCAGCGTCGCAACCAGAAGCTGATCGAAATCGCCCCCAGCCCGCAACTGACCCCGGAACAGCGCGCCTACATCGGTGACCTGTCGGTGCGCGCCGCCAAGGCCGTGGGCTACGAGAACGCCGGCACCGTGGAGTTCCTGCTCGCCGAGGGCGAGGTGTACTTCATGGAGATGAACACGCGGGTGCAGGTGGAACACACCATCACCGAAGAAATCACCGGCATCGATATCGTTCGCGAGCAAATCCGCATCGCCTCCGGCCTGCCGTTGTCGGTCAAGCAGGAAGATATCCAGCACCGTGGTTTCGCGTTGCAGTTTCGTATCAACGCTGAAGACCCGAAGAACAACTTCCTCCCAAGCTTCGGCAAGATCACCCGTTACTACGCCCCTGGCGGCCCCGGCGTGCGTACCGACACGGCGATCTACACCGGCTACACCATCCCGCCGTTCTATGACTCCATGTGCCTGAAACTGGTGGTGTGGGCGTTGACCTGGGAAGAAGCCATGGACCGCGGCCTGCGTGCCCTGGACGACATGCGCCTGCAAGGCGTGAAGACCACTGCCGCCTATTATCAGGAAATCCTGCGCAACCCGGAATTCCGTAGCGGCCAGTTCAATACAAGCTTTGTGGAAAGCCACCCTGAGCTGACCAACTACTCGATCAAGCGCAAACCCGAAGAGCTGGCCCTGGCCATCGCCGCCGCCATCGCCGCCCACGCGGGCATATAAACATGCAGCTGCAAGTTCCAAGCGGCAAGCTACAAGTAAAAGCAGATTGGCTTTTTCTTGCAGCTTGTAGCTTGAAGCTCGTAGCTATGAGGAGTCCCGAATATGAGCAAGAAGATCTTCGTAACCGACACCATCCTGCGCGACGCCCACCAATCGTTGCTGGCCACCCGCATGCGCACCGACGACATGCTGCCGATCTGCGACAAGCTCGACAAAGTCGGCTACTGGTCCCTGGAAGTCTGGGGCGGCGCGACCTTCGACGCCTGTGTGCGCTTCCTCAAGGAGGACCCGTGGGAGCGCCTGCGCCAACTGCGTGCCGCACTGCCCAATACGCGCCTGCAAATGCTGCTGCGCGGCCAGAACCTGCTGGGCTACCGCCATTACAGCGACGACGTGGTCAAAGCCTTCGTGGCCAAGGCGGCGGTCAACGGTATCGACGTGTTCCGCATTTTCGATGCAATGAACGACGTGCGTAACCTGCGCGTGGCCATTGAAGCGGTGAAAGCCGCTGGCAAACATGCACAAGGCACTATCGCCTACACCACCAGCCCAGTGCATACCGTGGAAGCGTTCGTGGCCCAGGCCAAGCAACTGGAAGCCATGGGCTGCGACTCCATCGCGATCAAGGACATGGCCGGCCTGCTCACGCCCTACGCCACTGGCGAGCTGGTCAAGGCGCTGAAAGCCGAGCAGAACCTGCCGATCTTTATCCACTCCCACGACACCGCCGGCCTGGCCGCGATGTGCCAACTCAAGGCCATCGAAAACGGTGCCGACCACATCGATACGGCCATCTCCAGCTTTGCCTGGGGCACCAGCCATCCGGGCACCGAGTCGATGGTCGCAGCCCTTAAAGGCAGCGAGTTCGACACCGGCCTCGACCTGGAACTGCTGCAAGAGATCGGCCTGTACTTCTACGCCGTGCGCAAGAAGTACCACCAGTTCGAGAGCGAATTCACCGCCGTCGACACCCGTGTGCAAGTCAACCAGGTGCCGGGCGGGATGATCTCCAACCTGGCCAACCAGCTCAAAGAGCAGGGCGCCCTGAACCGCATGAGCGAAGTGCTGGCCGAGATTCCACGAGTGCGTGAAGACCTCGGCTTCCCGCCACTGGTAACGCCGACCTCGCAGATCGTTGGCACCCAGGCGTTCTTCAACGTATTGGCCGGCGAGCGCTACAAAACCATCACCAACGAAGTGAAGCTCTACCTGCAAGGCGGTTACGGCAAGGCGCCGGGCACGGTGAACGAAAAACTGCGCCGCCAGGCCATCGGCAGCGAAGACGTGATCGACGTGCGCCCGGCGGATTTGCTCAAGCCGGAAATGACCAAGCTGCGCGGCGAAATCGGCGCATTGGCCAAGTCCGAAGAAGACGTGCTGACCTACGCCATGTTCCCGGACATCGGGCGCAAGTTCCTCGAAGAACGCGACGCCGGCACCCTGGCCCCTGAAGTGTTGTTGCCGATCCCGGAAGCGGGCGGCGTGGCCCGTGCTGGCGGTGAAGGTGTACCGACCGAATTCGTTATCGACGTGCACGGCGAAAGCTACCGTGTGGATATCACCGGTGTCGGTGTAAAGGCCGAAGGCAAGCGTCACTTCTACCTGTCCATCGACGGCATGCCGGAAGAAGTGGTGTTCGAGCCGCTAAACGAATTTGTCAGCAGCGGCGGCAGCAAGCGCAAGCACGCGACCGAACCGGGCCATGTCAGCACGGCGATGCCGGGCAATATCGTCGATGTGCTGGTCAAGGTCGGCGACGTGGTCAAGGCCGGCCAGGCCGTGTTGATTACCGAAGCCATGAAGATGGAGACCGAAGTGCAGGCAGCGATTGCCGGCAAGGTCGCCGCTGTTCATGTGGCCAAGGGCGACCGGGTGAACCCTGGGGAAATCCTGATCGAGATCGAAGGCTGATTACTCAGCCTTCCAACTACCGCTTTAACCTCGGGGGGGCATGTGCCCCCTTTTTTTTGCTGATTTTTTGACCATCAGGCGGTGATTGCCGGGCTCTCCTTGCGTTTGAATTCGACAAAAATGCCCTTCGGGGTGTAGATCAATTCAGGTTCCAGGGTGGTCAGGTTACTGCTGATGGCGCCGAACCTCCCATCAATGGTGGTCGCTTTGGCGATGGGTAGCTGGCGCTTGAGCAACTCGTCGCTCTCTGGCTGTACGTCAAGGTGCAGGGTGGGGTTCCCCAACGTTAATGTGTTGCCGACGTTCAGCACGGAGTGCTGTTGATCCACGCCGATTTTGAAATTCACGCTCGATCCTGGTTTCAGATTCAGATCGTTGGTGATCCTTGTCCGCGCCGTAATCGCGGGGTCGAGCAGCAGGGTGCCGGCTACGTTAAGATTGTCGACGTTACCGCCGGAATAGCTCGCGCCCGGCTCGATATCCATTGTGCCCTTGATCCCACTACGGTTGATCAACGTCGCGTCGCTGTACACCTTGCCTTGTCGGTTGGCGTGCAGTGCACCGGTCAGCTCCCAGGAGCCTTTGCCGACCCACAGATGCTGCATTCTTGTCGCCCCTTCAAAAGTCCCTCCTTCAGCGTCGTCGAGAATCACCTGATTGGTGCCACTGCCCCCATCCACTTCGCCGTTGAAACGGCTGCCTTTCTTGATAATCAACAGATCGTCACCGCCTCCCATGTCGAGGGCTACGCCGTTGCCGCCGGTGATAACGCCCTGATTGGTCACTTCATCGGCTTTATTTCCGTCCAGCTTCACACCCGTGCCTGTTGCACCGGTGATGACCCCTCGGTTATCCAGCCAGACGGAGGTGAGCCCGGAGCTGACCAAGCCATGAACAGGCGCCTTGATCTGTACATCCGGGCTGTTGACGATTTCAACGGCTGTCATGAGGTGGGGGTTAGCCAGATTGGCGTCGCTTTGGGTCAGTTTGGCCAAGTGGTCGATATTCATACCGTGACTGCTCGCTGAGCCTGGGGTAGTCATGAGTTTGATGGTATGGGTATTGAGCAAGCCATTGGACGGTTGGCTATGGGCAGTCTTGAGCTCGCCAGACATCGCTGGCGGGTGTGCAGGGGGCTCTGCTGGTGTGGCCGGGGTGACGGCAGCGGCGAGGGACTGGGTGCCATGGGCAAACAGCATGCCCATGGAAGGGATAAACGAGAATGGCGAGATCATGGTTTCCGGCCTCTTCGGTGTAGGAGGCCGGAGTGTAGCGAGCACAATCACCGGCTTAATGTCAGGCGTTGTAACCGGCTTGAGCGTGAAGTTTCCTCAGTTGCTGTCTTAAAACCCCATCTTCCATTCGCCTACCAGCCCATGGTTACGGCTGTTACTGCCGACCTCAGCGGTGTACGCGACGCTCAGTGCCTGATGAGCAGAAAGGCCTATGTTCAACCCCGTGCGCAGGGCCAGGCTGTCGCGGTTCAGCGAGACGCCATCGACGGTGAAATCACTCTTTTCTCCGGTCAGGTCAATCAGTCGGGAAGATTGCTTCACGCTGCTTTGCACGTCGCCGTAGAGGTGCTTCCAGTGGGTGCTCAAATGCGGGGACAGGCTCATGTTGTTATCAAAACGATAAAGGCTGCCCAAGCGAAGCCCCAGGGTGCTGCTGAGGTTTTGCTGGGTTTGCGCACCGACATTCAACGCCGCAAAGCCGCCTTTTTCCTTGAAGCCTTCACGATGGTAGCGCTGGTACCCCAAGCCTGCGAACGGCTCGACGCTTAACGTATCCTTGCCCAGCTGGTAGCCCATTTCGCCAAACACGGTTTGGCTTTGGGCCGTGTATTTGCCTTTGAGTTGCTCGCGATAACCCAAGAAGTCGATATCGACACCGCGTTTGTTTTGCCCGTCATGGTTGCTGTAGATGGCACCCAGGCGCAGAGCCAGCGGGCCGTCCTGGCGTACGGCGTATGCGCCCAGATGCCAGCTGTCGAGCGCTGCTTTGAAACGCTTGTGCTCAAACTCGCTTTCGGATTTGCCTCCCACCACACCGGCACGCCAAGCGTGATCGACTGCCCAGTCGGCGCCCAGAACAACGCCCTTGGTGCTTTGCTGCAACCCGACGCTGCCATATTGGCCGTCAAGTTTGCCGTTGTGGCTGAGGCCTTTTACCCAGATGCGGCCATCGGCATCGTCTGCGACGTTTGCTGGCAGGTCGCGCAGGACCGAGAGCAGCGTGTCGCTGACCTGTTGCGTGCTCATTTGGGTGGCTGCGGCAAGGTTGGCATTCTGGCTGCCCGCGAGTTGTTCGAGGGCCTGAGCGACCTTCCCCGGTGCGAGGTTATTGAGGTATTCGCCGATATTGCCCAGTTCGTACCTGTCCCAGGGGGTGAGTTTGTCTGATTCAAGTAGCGATTTGACCGCCGCGTCCACGGCCAGCGCCAGGCGCTGGCCGTTGCGAGTGTTTGTGTGTTCGGCCAGGTAAAAATCGACGGGGGCGTCTGTCGAAAGGCGATGCAAGACGCCGTCACGATTGATTGACCCGGTCAGTTCTGTGATCCCGGACCGATCGAACACGTGTTCCACGCTTCCCTGCGCTTGGGCAAATTGAATGCTGCTGGCGGCCAGCCCGAAGGACATGACGAGCACGAGTCGCTGTAAGGTGAATGGCATGCAGTCCCAACCTCTTGATTAATGAGGCCGGGAATTTAGGCGAGGTGAGGGGGGGATAACTGTCAGGCCATCGACCCCTGATTTGCGGGAGTTGTCTCTAGTACGGTGCGATTAAAAACTCATCTGCCATTGGCCGGTCAGTGCATGGTTGCGGCTGTTGCCGCCCACTTCGCCTGTATAGCCCAGGCCCAGGCGATGGCGGGCGGATAAGCCCAGGTCCAGGCCCGCTTCCAGCAACAGGCTGTCCCGATCCAGGGCGCTGCCTTGCACATTGAACGCCGTGCCCCCCGCCAGGAAAGCCTGGCCGGTGGTGCTGTCGACATCGCCATAGGTGTGCTTCCAGCCAACGCTGGCGCGGGGTGTGAGGCTGACGCCGTTGTCCAGCTGGCTCAGGTGCGCCAGGCGCAGGCCGAAGGTGCTGCTGAAGTTGTCCTGGGTCTGGCCCTTGACGTGTAACGCAGCGGCGCCGCCTTTTTCTTTATAGCCGTCGCGCTGGTAGCGCTGGTAGCCGAGGTTGGCGAACGGCTCTGCGCTCAAGCGACCTGTGCCAAGGGCGTAGCCCAGTTCAGCAAAAGCCTGCTGGCTGTTGGCGTCATAGTCGCCTTTGGGGCGGTCGTTAAAACCGTTGAAGGCCACCGTGCGTTTACTGTCGCCTTGGTGCCCGCTGTAGGCAGCACCCAGGCGCAAGGCCAGTGGGCCACTCTGGCGCAGGGCATAGACGCCGGCGTGCCAGCTGTCGACGCTGCCGTCCACACCGGCGGTGTCCAGGTCGGTCTTGGAATAACCCCCCAGCACACCCAGGCGCCAGTCGCCGTCCAGCGCCCAATCGGCACCGAGCACTGTGCCCTTGGTGCGTTGGGTCAAACCGTCACTGCCGTGCTCGCCGTCGAGCTTGCCGTAGCTGCCGATACCTTGCAGCCACAGGCGGCCGCGGGCGTTCGGGTCATTGAGGTTGCGCACCTCGGCGGGTACGCCGGTGGCCGCCAGTGCGGGTGTGTCTTTGCCGTCCAGCCCCACCAGCAGTCCCGCACCGCCGCCCACCTGGTGCATGGCGGCGAGCATGCTGTTGCCAACTTGAGCACTGGCATTGAGGGTGGCGCTGGTGAGGCTGGCAGTGCTGCTGCCCGCCAGTTGCTCGATGGCTGCACCGGCTGTGGCGGTGGTGGTATTGAGCAGGGCGTTGTACAGCGGATTGTTCGTGCCCAGGCCCGCCAGGCTGCTGGCGGCGCTGGCACCGTTGGCGGTGCTGGCGAACTGGTTGAAGGCGATGTCGTTACGTGTGTACGTGAGGCCGACCTGAGTGGCGCTGTAATCCAGGGTTGGGGTCAGGAAGGCGTAGTCGCTGGTGACCTTGCCAAACGTGCCGTTGATGCTGCCGGCTTGCAGCACGCTGTAATGGCTTTGCCACGGGTAGGTGCCTTCGCCGGGGTTGACCGCCAGGGTCGCGCCATTAAGGTAAGCGGTGCCGCCGACCTTGATCGGTGCGCTACTGCCGTCGGCGTTGACGCCATAGGCGAGGGTCGAGCCGCTGCCCATGCGCAAGTCACGGCTGATGCTGGCGGTACCCAATGCGGTGTTGGTCTGCAGGGTGCCGTTCATCAGCAGGCTGCCCACCGAGCCGCCGCCGGCATACACACCGCCTGCATCGACCGTCACATTACCGGCAATGCCGCCTTGGTTGACCAGCTTGGCACCGCTGGAAATCTCGCCGCCGTCGCTGAAATCACCCTGGCCGGTCAACGTCCAGATGCCTTGCTTGACCTCCAGCCATTCAAGGTTGCGGCTGTCGCCAAAACTGCCCCCTGCGACGTCGTCCAGGGTCAGTCGGTCGTAACCGCTGCCGCCGTCCACTGTGCCGATAAAGCGGCTGCCATTGCGCAAGATCACGTGGTCGTCACCGCCGCCCAAGTCCAGGGCCAGGCCATTGCTGGCACTGATCGTGCCGCTATTGATGACTGTGTCGGCGTAATTGCCGACGAACTTCACACCAAAGCCATCCAGGCCTTGAATCGTGCCGTGGTTCTCCAGGGTGGTAGTCGCAAGCCCGGGCCCGTCGCTGCCGTCGTCCACCAGGATGGCATTGTTGGCACCACTGATCAGCGCGCCCTGGGCGTTGTAGATAGCGCCGCCGCCCAGGGCGATCCCGTCGCTGCCGTTGGCAAAGCCGTTCTTGTCGACACCCCCGGCGCCGACACCCTGGATGACGCCGTAGTTTTCGATATGGGCGATCTTGTCGATGTCCACGCCGTCACCGTCGCCATCCGGTTGCAGCCCGGAGAACGCGCCGGTGATGGTGCCGTGGTTGATCACAGTGCCGTCGCCATCGGAACCAAAGCCCGAGCCGTTGCGGCCGATCACCGTGCCGTAGTTGGTCAGCGTGGCGCCCTCGTCCGTGGTGATGCCATGGCGGCCACCGGAAATCAGGCCGTAATTGGTGACCGTTACGCCGCTGGCGGAGTCGATGTCCACGCCATCGAACTTGTCATCGCGGGAGAAGGTGTTGCCGGTGGAAATCTCGCCGTAGTTAGTGATAGTGGCGTTGGCGCCGGTCTTCATGCCGTCGCTGGCCTCCCCGCGAATCAAGCCACCGGCACGGTTGATGATGGTGGTGGTGACGTTGCTGCTGCGCAGCGCATCCAGGTCCAGCCCTTGGCCGGTGGCCGAGCGAATGGTGCCGCTGTTGTCGATCAGCACGCTGCCGCTGGCAAAGTTACTGTTGATGCGCAACGCATCATTGGCGCCTTGGATCACCCCGCCGGCAAGGTTGTAAATGCCGTACCTGCGCTCCCCGCTGACACTTCCTGAACTGTCGATACCCCGACCGCCACTGGAGACCAGCTTGCCCGCGTTAGTCACCACCACCCCCGCACCGCGGGTGCCGTCCTTGAGCGTCACCGCCACCCCAGAGGTTGTAATGCTGCCAGGCGCCGACGTGGTCAACGTATCACTGTCCCCCAAGGTTTGCCCCTGGGTGGTAGGCGTGTCGATCTGCAGGGTTTTGGCTGCGGCTGCTTCGATGAAACCACCGCTGGCCAACAGGGTGATGGCGAGCGCGAGGCGTTGAGGAGACGGGGGCATGCTGGGCGACCTTGTTATGGCAAGCGAGTCGACCTGTATAGCGGAGGGGAGTTGCAGGAATGTGTCGAAAAGATGACGACAATGAATATGCAATCTATTGCAGATCCTTGAGCCTATTCAGCCTGAGCGCTGCAATATATTGCACATTCTGCACGTCAACCGCGCCGCACGTAGCCCTTGCCGAAATGCCGCTCCATCCGCGCCTGGATCAATTCGAGCCCCAGGGACATCACCCAATAAATGATCGCCGCCGTCGTGAGCATCTCGATATAGCGGTAGCTTGAGCGGCCATAGGACTGCGCCAGAAACATCACTTCCCACACGCCCATCACGGAGATCAGCGACGAATCCTTGAGCATTGAGATGAACTGGTTAGTGGCCGGCGGGATGATGGTGCGCATGGCCTGGGGGAGGGTCACGTGCCAGAAGATCGCCCTGTCGCGCATGCCCAGGGCCAGCGCAGCCTCGCGTTGACCATGGGGCACGCCGAGGATGCCAGCGCGGAAAATCTCGCTCAGGTAGGCGCCGTAATTCAGTGACAACGCGATGATCCCGGCGACGATGGCGCCTGGCACCAGCCCCAATTGCGGCAGGCCCAGGTAGATCAACAGGATCTGGATCAGTAGCGGCGTGCCGCGAAAGAACGAGGCGTAGAAACTGGCAATGCCGAACGCCACGGCACTTTTGGACAGGCGCCCCAACGCGGTGATAAAGCCCAGCACCGACGACGCGACAATGGCGCACAGGCACAAGAACAGCGTCAGCGCCGCGCCTTGCAGGAAGCCGTTGGGCGCAAGGTGCAGGCCGACCAGGTTGGGCAGCTTGTCGAGGATGATCGAGAACTTCAGGTCAAAGCTAAGGAAGAAACTCGCAAACAGCGCGAACAGCGCCGCCCAGGTCAGGTAAAGCCGTAGGCGAAAACTCATCGGCTTATATCGGCGCCGATCCATTTTTGCGACAGCGCGCTCAAGGTGCCGTCCTGCTTGAGCTGGGCGAAGACCTCACGCACTTTGCTGTCCCACTGCGGGTCGTCTTTCTCGATGGCCACCGAGTTGGGCTCCGAGTACAGCGGCGCACCGGCGAGCTTGAAACGCTTGTCCTGGGTCAGGCGCGGCTGCGCGGTGACCAGGTTGGTGAGGATCGCATCCAGGCGCACGCCAGCGCCCAGGCCCAGATCCTGGAACGCCACGTTGTCGGTGTCGTACGGGGCGATCTGCACCTCCTCGAACGGGTACTGCAACTGCGTGTCTTCGGCGCCTTCGATCACCAGGTTCTTGTTCAGGTAGCTTTCGTAGCTCGAGGCGCTGGTGAGGCCGACTTTCTTGCCGCTCAGGTCCTTCGCTTCGTGGATGCGATCGTCCTTGGCATTGACCACGATCACGGCGGGTGAGGCGTAGTACTCCACCGGGAAGTCGAACACCTCGGCGCGTGCCTTGCTTGGGGTCATGGAGCAAATGCAAATGTCGTAGCGCCCGCTCCAGCGGCCGGCGGCGATCACGTCCCAGGATGGGGTTTCCAGGCGCAACTTCACGCCCAGTTTTTGCGCCACGGCCTTGGCCACGTCCACGTCGAAACCGTCGAGCTGATTCTGGTCATTGAGAAATGAAAACGGTGGATAGCTTTCCATCAGCACGCCGACCAGCTCTTTCTTCTGCTCGACACGATCCAGCGTGGCACCGCCAAAGGCTTGGGTTGAAGCAGCCAACATCGTCAGGCCCAGGGCCAACAGCGGTCTGAATTTCAAAATCGAACACCTGAATAAAAAAGAGGTTGTTATTAACCGAACGGTACGCATTAAATAGTTATAAGAACGACTCTCATAGTGAGTTATTTTCATAAGCATATGAGTAAAAAGCATATGGGCGCAGTAAGCACAGTAATTCTCGATGGTGGCATGGGCCGTGAACTGCAACGCCGTGGCGCGCCGTTCCGTCAGCCGGAATGGTCGGCACTGGCCTTGAGCGAAGCGCCGCAAGCGGTGGAGGCGGTGCACGCGGCCTACATCGACAGTGGTGCTAATGTGATCACCAGCAACAGTTACGCGGTGGTGCCGTTCCACATTGGCGAAGCGCGGTTTGCCCAAGAAGGGCAGGCGCTCGCCGCCCTGGCCGGTGAGTTGGCGCGACGGGCGGTGCAGGCCTCCGGTAAAGCCGTGCAGGTAGCCGGCTCACTGCCACCGCTGTTTGGCTCTTATCGCCCAGATCTGTTCCAGGCCGAGCGCGTCAGTGAGTTGCTCACCCCCTTGATGAACGGCCTGGCGCCGCATGTCGATCTGTGGCTGGCGGAAACCCAGAGCTCAATCGCTGAAGCGCGTGCGATCCATGCCGGGTTGCCGAAAGATGGCAAGCCGTTCTGGCTGTCGTTTACCTTGAAAGACGAAGACACCGACGAGGTGCCGCGCTTGCGCTCCGGCGAACCGGTGGCGGACGCAGCCGAGGCGGCGGCGCAACTGGGCGTGCAGGTATTGCTGTTCAACTGCAGCCAGCCGGAAGTGATCGGCGCGGCCATTGATGCGGCGCGGGCAACTTTCGAACGATTGGGTGTAGCGATTCAGATCGGCGCCTACGCCAACGCTTTCCCACCGCAACCCAAGGAAGCCACGGCCAACGATGGTCTGGACCCGTTGCGCGACGACCTCGACCCGCCCGGCTACTTGCAATGGGCGGCCGATTGGCAAGCGCGCGGCGCTAGCCATTTGGGTGGGTGCTGCGGCATCGGACCCGAGCATATTGCGGTGCTGGCCCAGAAGTTGGCTGGCTGAGCCTAAGTTCCGAGAGTCGCCACCCTCCAATGTGGGAGCTGGCTTGCCTGCGATGGCATCAACTGGTTTGCCTGATACACCGAGGTGTCTGTATCGCAGGCAAGCCAGCTCCCACACATGTGAGTATTAATCCCGACACTCTGTGAGTGTCTTCAACTGGCCCGAACTACTCTGGTTCGCCTGCGACAACCACGCCTCAAACCCGGCACCGACCTTCGGCCATTCCGAATCCAGGATCGAATACCACGCCGTATCGCGGTTCTGCCCCTTGACCACCATGTGCTGGCGGAACACCCCTTCAAAACTGAACCCCAAGCGCTCGGCTGCGTACTTGGACCGCGCGTTGCCGTTGTTGCACTTCCACTCCAGCCGACGGTAGCCCTGCTCGAACGCATACTTGGCCAGCAGGTACACCGCTTCGGTGCTTTTCGGCGAGCGCTGCATGGGTGCGCCGAAGGTGACGTGGCCGATTTCGATACGGCCTTGCGCCGGGACGATGGACATCAGGCTGAGGATGCCCTGAACCTGGCCCGTCGCACGGTCGATCACGCTGAAAAAGTACGGGTCGCTGTGGGCTGCGTGATTGTTCAACCAGGCGTCGAAGGCACTGCGCTCGGTGAACGGGCCGTAGGGCAAGTAATCCCACAGCTTCGGATCGGCCCCTGGGCCGTCAAGGGCTTGCCACAGTTGATCGGCATGGCGCGCCGGGTCGAGCTTTTCCAGGTGGATAAAACGCCCTTCAAGCAGTTGCGCAGTCGGCGCCGGGACGCCTTTCCAATCAGCGAGGGAATTGATCATGCAGTGCTCCTTAAAGACCTTTGCGAAATTGGATGAAGCCTGGGCGTTCGGCGATGCGCTCATAGAGCTGGATCGCCGTGGCGTTGGTCTCATGGGTCAACCAGTGCACCTTGCAGCAGCCATCGGCCTTGGCGGTGGCGTAGACGAATTCGATCAGCTTGCGACCGACGCCTGTGCCACGTTGGGCTGGGTCAACCAGCAAGTCCTGCAGGTAGCAGGAGTTCTCGATGCTCCAGTTGGAGCGATGGTAGATGAAGTTGACCATGCCCACCGCCTTGCCGTCCTCCCAGGCCAGTGCCGAATGGGTCGGCTCGCTGGGGTCGATCAGGCGTTGCCAGGTGCTTTGGCTGACGGCGTCCGGCAATTCGGTGTTGTAGAACGCCAAGTAGGCCTGCCATAGCGGCAGCCAGGCGGCTTGGTCGGCGGCTGTGACCTGGCGAATGTCGATCAAGCTCATTCTGAAACTCCTTGGGGAATAAAGCGGGCGAGGGTCTGGTCACGTACATCGGCACTGGCGGCCAGGCCGTCACGGACACCGGCCATGTCGGCGGCGCTGCGGTTCTGGCTGAGTTTGCGTTTGCCCACCAGGCGTTCGATCGGCAGGGCAAAGCCGACAATGGCCTTGAGCATGCCGTCGATGTAGTCCGCCGGTGCGTCGCTGACACGCCAGGGTTGGGCGCGGGCGCTTTCATGGCGGTCGGTGAGGGCGGTGACCACCTTGAGCAAGCGCTCGGCGTCGCTGAATACCGCAGGCGTGCCATAGGCGTGCACGGCGATGTAGTTCCAGGTCGGGACCACTTTGCCGTGCTCGGCCTTGGCGGGGTAAAACGCCGGGCTGATATAGGCGTCGGCACCGGCGAAGATCACCAGCGCTTCACCGCCATTTTGCAGCTCGCGCCATTGCGGGTTGGCCTTGGCCAGGTGACCGTACAGCGTGCCATTGGGCCCTTCATCGGGGTTGAGCAGCAAAGGCAAGTGGCTGGCTTGCAGGCCGTTTTCACCCACGGTTACCAACTGCGCCAGACGGGTGTGCTGGATCAGTTGCTGGATTTCGGGCAAGTCATCGAGAGCAAAGGCTCGGGGTGTGTACATGGAGATATTCCTTGGCGAATGCCTGCATCCTAGGCAGGCTATTGGTTCGTTGTAAGAGCCATCTCGCGCTATTTTCATAGGTCCAATATGCCGCCTGTTTCGCCACCGCTGTCCTTCAACCCCGCCGGTATCGAGCTGGACCGCCGCCAGGGCCTCACGCGCCAGCTTTATGAGGCCCTGCGCCAGCGGGTATTGGATGGGCGATTGGTCAGCGGCACGCGGTTGCCCGCAACCCGAGATTTGGCGACAGCCTTGTCGATTTCCCGCAACAGCGTGGTGCGCGCCTACGACCAGTTGTATGCCGAAGGGTTTATCGAGAGCCGGGTGGGTGATGGCACCTATGTTGCCCAATTGCCGATGCCCCAAAAACTATCCACAAAAGTATCCACAGGGTTGTCAACAGGCTTATCCCCAGGGTTATCCACAAAATGGGCAAATTTACCCGAGGATTTGGATGACGAAGTTATCCACAGTGCCGGGTTGGCGCGGGTAAAAGACCACCACCTGCCTCAGCCGCCTTCGGGGCCGCCTCGGGCATTTCGCGTGGGCGTACCCGCCTTCGATCTGTTCCCGTTTGAGGTATGGGCCAAGCTGAATGGGGCGTTCTGGCGCAAACCCGACCTGGAACAGCTGTGCTATGGCGACCCGGCAGGTGATCGCCGCCTGCGCGGTTTGATCGCCGCGTACCTGCGCAGCTCGCGTGGCATGCAATGCACGGCTGAACAAATTGTGATCACCAGCGGCGCACAGCAGGCCATCAGCCTTTGTGCACAGTTGCTGGTGGAGCCTGGGGATGGCGTGGCGGTGGAAAACCCTGGCTATCGCGCGGCCGGCCATGCATTCGCTTTGGCCGGGGGGCGACTGCACGGCGTGCCGGTGGACGGTGAGGGCATGGATTGCCAGGTGCTCAGTGCCCTCAATGATTGCCGCGTGGCGTATGTCACGCCTTCCCATCAGTATCCGCTGGGCGTGGTGATGAGCCTGGCACGCCGCCTGGAGTTGCTGGCCTGGGCCGAGCGTTCAGGCGGCTGGATCGTGGAGGACGATTACGACGGCGAGTACCGCTACAGCGGCGCGCCGCTGTCACCATTGGCCGCGCTGGATCGCAGTGGCCGCGTGCTGTACGTGGGCACCTTCGGCAAGGTGGCGTTCCCGGCGTTGCGCCTGGGTTACCTGGTGTTGCCACCGGGCCTGGTGCAAGCCTTCACCCGGCGCCGCGCGGTGGACGTGCGTCACTCCGAAGTCAGCACCCAGGCGGTGATGGCCGAGTTCATGGCGGCGGGGCATTTCCAGCGCCACATTCGCCGGATGCGCCGTGCTGCGTTGAGCCGACGCAATGCCTTGTTGGCTGAATGGCCAGAGGCATTACCCGGTGTTGGCCCATTGCCCAACGTTGCAGCGGGACTGCACTTGACGGTGCGTGTCGACAGCGTGTCCCGCGAGCAACAATTGCTAAAGCAAGCTCATGCAGTCGGTGTAGAGATCAACGGCTTGAGCACCTATTGGCTGCCAGACTCCAGCACACCGCCGGATCAACGCGCCGGCCTGGTGCTGGGGTTTGCTGCCGTGCCTGAGTCGGGCATTGCGCAGGCGCTGGAGCGTTTGCGTCTGGCTTGGCTGCCATAAGCCGATCAGGTGTTGAAGAACAGCGACTGGGCCAGTTGGGCGCCGATGCTGCTGCGATGGATTTCAATCATGTCCCAGTCACTGGGGCCGGTGCGCTGATAGGCACCGCCTAGACGTTGTTGCTCGCGGGTCTTGAGGTGATCCTTGGTGAAGTTTTCCAGCGCGGCATCTTTTGTTTCATAGTGAAAGTGCGCGTACCACAGCACAGTGCCGTTTTCTTTGTCGCGAATCTCGTACTCGTCCAGATAGTCCTTTTTGGGCCCCTTGAGGGGGCGGCGGCTGATGACCTTGACGATGCGGATCAACCCTTGGCTGTTGAGCCAGTCAACCCGTTCGGCGGTTGGCGCTTGATGCTTGATCATGTCGATGTAGTGTTTTTTACCAAGCCGATAGAGGCGTTGCGCCGCGTCGTTGAGCTGGCGCTTGGTTGAGGCGGCAGAAGCGTGATCGCTTTCAGTAAGATTGCGCTGGGTCAGGGCTTCTTCGATATCGTTTGAGGCTTTTTCCAGCGCCTTTGCATGATCATCGAACATGTCTTGAATATCCTGCGGCGCATGCCAGGGTTTCCTGGAGAAACCCTGGTATTTACGGGTTTCAGCTTGTTCGCCATCCAATAGCGCTTGCCCCGTGTTGATGCTGGTGTCCAGATCCACAGCTACCGGTGCGCTTGGCTGCGATGGGGCTTTCTGCCGTTTAACCCAGACTCCCGGTGCCTTCTCATGAAACGTGGCGAGCACCTTGCCGGTCATGTGTGCCTTGACGTCGACCAACGAACTGTCTGCTTCGCGGGGCTCACCCATCACCAAGCCGTGATGACGTGTCTTGATCACTTTACGCCTTGGGGCGGGCTCGGCCCTGGAGCTGCCGGGCTTGGGCTGCTGGGCTTTTTTCTCTCGCAGCAGGTAGGCCAGGTCGTGGATGGCCCGTTGGCTGAACTCGCTTATTTGCAGGCGAAAACGTTCGAGGCGGGGTTTGAGCAAGTGCTGCGGGTAATCGGCATGCAGATCCAGCAGGCGTTGGTCGGCGCTGGAAAATTGCTCAACGAGGCTGTTGAGCACCTCGATACGATTATCCAGCGAGGCGCCATTACCGCGTTCAATAATCTCACTGAAACTTTCAACGTTGATTTCGGCTGAATCGACGATCTGGCCCATTCGCTCACGCACGGTGGCTGGAACCTGGCTTTGCGTCTCATCGATACACAAGTAACGGCCCAAGCCAATCTCGAGAGATTTGAGTTCAATGAGCGTGAGCTGCGGCAACTCTCGCATGGTTTTACGAATGATAGCCGCGCCTTCATCTCCCAGGGTTTTAAGTTCGTTGAAGCGGTCGTTGATGAATTCCAGCCGCCTGATGATGCCAAGGTTCTGAGTGGACAGGGTTTTTGCGATTTTTGCCTGGTTTTTATAGTCAATGTCTACCTCGGCATCAAGAACCGGCAACGACGCCTTCAAGGCTTTCTTGTAGCTCTTCACCTGTTGCTCCATGGCTATTTGTGTCAGTTGCACCTGTTGTTTCAGGTAACCGCTCATGTTGCTCTGGTAGGTGGGTACGGTGTCGATGATGCTCAAGGACTTCAGCTGGCTGATCGCTTCGTCGTACGCCGCCAGCCGCCTGTCGACCTTGTCGATGAACGCTGTACGCTGCAGGTCCGTGGACGGCCCCGGGGTAGCGTCCAGCGCGGGCTTTGATTCAAGCACGTCCAGTTGTTGACTGGCGGCGACGGCGTCAAAGGCGTTGAGCTGCCTCTTGAGTGCTGCAATGCGCGCAGGCTGATCGACCTTGACCGCCCGCCGGCGGTTTCTAAGACCGCCGCCGCGCAGTCGCAGGCGGATGTCGACAAACCACTGGCCCGCCAGGTTGCCGATCAGCGGCGGGCCTGTACGCAAGGGAGATTTGGAGTCGATGATAATGACACTGTCGTTGTCATCCACGATGACTTCGAACCAGCGCTCACCAACGGGTGCAAACCACCGATCCGCGAGTGGATAGAGATTGAGGTGGCGGCCGGGGGTTTTATTTTGCTCGCCAAGCTTATCGGGTTTGGCAACATTAAAACTGTCGAGTGTTCTGGCCAGTCCCAGGCGACTATGGCTCAGGGCGCCGCGCGTGTGTACGGCACCTTCATGCTTGGCAGGTAGTTGATTGTCGGGAATATCCGGTTGCTGCACGCAGGTATATTTTTTCTCGGCAACCGGCGGTTTGCTCACCGTTTCGATTGTCGTTTGTTCGGATTCAGGCTCAATCCTGGCCGCATCGAACTGCTTTCGAGGTCGCGGATGGCGCAGGGCTATATGCAGAGTCAGCGCCATTCCCAGGTTGAGGAATACATCCACCAACGCAGTCCAGGCCGTTGAGTGGTCATCCTTGTTCACGGCCTCCTCGGCAGCTTGCAGGTCGTCCATGATTTGCCAGATCCAGGCGGCGACTCCCAGGGTGCGGCCCATGAACGGCAGCGCGGCACTGAATATTTGCCAACCTGCATGTCGAAAGGTCGCCCACCGTTTCTGTACGTTGGATACCGACTGGCGTGTTGCCAATTCGACCATGGCATTGGCATTGGCCTTGAACAGCGTCGCTAACGCGTCATTGCCTATTTCTTCGTTGGTCAGCGTCACGGGGCCGCTCATGTACAGCACGGTAAGCGGCTCGACCAGTGCGCGCACCACGGTCCAGGGCGAGGGAAGGGTGTCGGGGAACACATATTGTGCATAGTTGAAGCGTTGCGCGTCGGGCAGCCAGGCCAGCACTGACTCGCGCAAGGTACGGTCATGTTTGATGGCGTACAGCAGGTTTTGCCGCGATGCAAATTGCATCAGCGTCGGTTCGAGCAGGGGCCGATAAAGCACGCAGGGGCCGGCGTCGGAATGCCTCGGGCCGATCACGAACATATTGGCGACCACGTCTTGCTCATGGCCGGGGCGCAAGGTGGGCACAAAGGCCAGGCAGCGAATGACAATGGGCTGCCCATCTACTTTGCGCTCCTGTTCTTCGTTGTGCATCACCGCGGCGATGTAGCGGTAACCGCGTTCATCGACGCCGCCCTGGCCGCGGATTTTCATCTGCAAGGCCAGCAGTGGCAGTTGCACCTGAAGGTGGCGGGTGTAGATCTGCTGTCGATGGCGCGATTGCAGCGGATCATCGAGCAGTTTTTGTTTGACCAGGGCTGGGTAGTTCTGGCCTATATCAATGTCTTCTATGACGTCTTTCAGAAAGCGGTAAGTCAGCCAGGTGGGTACACCGTTGTCCTTGCCGTTGTAGTGCACGGTCGCGTTGCCGGTAGGCAAGCCGGTAAGGTTTTCCAGGGCCAGGTCGATCAGGTCACGACGAGTGATGTCGACGGCACCCGGAATGACAAATGTGCCCCACAGAACCGGGCTTTCAATCACAACCTCGACCTTATCCAGATTCAGACTCACGCCCTTTTCCGGGACGCGGATATGGCTGTGCAACTGAGTCCGGGCATAGTCACGAATAGACGGAATGCCGTCCTGGAATGTTTCGCCGTGGTAATGGGTGTGCAGTTGGGCCAGGTCGATCATATAGCGGCTGTAGGCGGCGGTATCGGAGTCCGTCGCCGAGGTCAGCCAGTCCGGGAGTTGTTGGTGAATCTGGCGAATATTCGACAACTGGTGATCGCTCATCTCTTCGATGCTCGGCACGATCCGGGCGACAGTTGGGGCGGGCGGCTGATCCTGCAGGCCGGCCCCGCCGAGGCTGCCAATGACCTGGATTTGCAGCGAGATCAGCGTGCAGGCCAGCGCATCGAAGAAGTTGCCATCAGGCTCGTACAAGCGCCATTGCAAGGTAGCGTCCTGCTCTGGTGCATTCAGCCTTGCCGGCAGCGAAGCACCGAACTGGGCCAATGACTCGAACGTCTCATACCCGCTCACAAGCGAGTGCGTCAGCACCATCGGGCGGTTCTCGTGTTCGCCCACCAATACGGTAAGGTCCAGGAAGTAGAGGTGGGTAGACTGGCCATCTTCAAGAATATCCACGTCAACCAGGTAGGCATGGGTTTTATAGGGGTCTTTCAGCGAGCGCCTGGCTCGGTCGGGCTCATGAAAAACCGTGCGGGCCATGGCGCATTCGTGCTCATCCAGACCTTGCTCTTCGGTGATGTTCCACACGTTTCTCAACGCGCTGGAGAAGGCCTGCCAGCGTGGGCCGGCTGCGCCATTGGACGCGTTCCAGAAGTCCAGCTGCTGCTCCTGGAACGCGGCGAACAGCAGGTCTGATAACTCGTTGATCAGACGTGCAATGGCATCGATTTTCACCGCGAGGTGTACGGGAGCCGTAGCGTTGGGTTGTAGCGTGAGGAAGTGTTGACCGTCGAGGTAGGTCACCCTGTCGCTGGACAGTGCCTGATGAGCAAGCACCGAGGTGAGTGATTCCACAGTAGCGGGCGCGCGCTCGACGGCGTTACCGACCACCTCCCATTGAGGGCTGACTACCACGGCCAGATCGGGGTCGATATTCAGGTTGGGATACAGCTCTTTGAGTGCAGAGCGCAGTGTGGCGGCGGCAACTTCCCGGGCGGTGGGGCCGGTGGTTAACTGGGTAAGCAGTTCATAGGTACTGGGCGGGCGGTGATTATTAGCGGTGTCATTGGGCATGTGCAGCTCCTCTGCATTCGATGGCCCGGACGGGCTTCGCAAATGAGCAAAGTAGCGAGCTGCGTTGCGTCGAGGGCGGTAGATACGTCGAGGCGCATCTACGCCCGCCAGTGTTTCACGTGCCGGATTTGATCTTGGTCCAGGCTCTGGTCCTGGCGCGCTCCGCATCACGCCCCAGAGGCTTTAACGTATACAACGTCGCCATCGCCGCTTCGGTCGGGTAGAGGTTGGGGTTGTTGCGAATGGTCGGATCGACTCGTTCGGTCGCGTCCTTGTTAGGGTTGGGATAACCGACAAAATCGCTGATGGGCGCAATAACCTCGGGCTGTAGCAAGTAGTTGATAAAGGTATAGGCGTCCTGTGGGTTTTGCGCGCCCTTGGGGATGGCGAGCATGTCGAACCAGATCGGCGCGCCCTCTTTGGGCAGGCGCATGTCCACGGAGACGCCGTTTTTTGCCTCTTTGGCACGGTTGGCGGCCTGGGAGAAACTGCCGGAATAACCCACCGCGACACAGATGTCGCCATTGGCGATGTCGGCCATGTACTTGGACGAGTGAAAGTAAGTGATGTACGGGCGGATCTTCATCAACAGCGCTTCGGCCTTGTCGTAGTCCTTGGGGTTGCTGCTGTTGGGGTCCAGGCCCAAGTGCTGCAACGCCAGGGGCAGGATCTCCGAGGGCGAGTCCAGCAGTGCGACGCCGCATTGCTTGAGCTTGCTGATGTTCTCTTCCTTGAAGATCAGGTCCCAGCTGTCCACGGGGGCGTTGTCGCCCAGGGCCGCCTTGACCTTGGCTGGGTTGAAGCCGATCAGGATGGTGCCGTACATGTAGGGCACGGCGTATTGATTGCCGGGGTCGTTGGCTTCGATCAGCTTCATCAGTTTGGGGTCAAGATGGTTCCAGTTCGGCAACTGGCTGCGGTCCAAGGGCTGGAACACGCCGGCTTCGATCTGTTTGGCCAGGAAAACGTTGGACGGTACCACCACGTCATAGCCGGAGTTGCCGGTGAGCAGTTTGGCTTCCAGGGCTTCGTTGGTGTCGAAGATGTCGTACACCAGCTTGATCGACGGGTGCTGGGCCTTGAAGTCTTCCAGCGCCTTGGGCGTGATGTAGTCGAACCAGTTGTAGACCTTCAGGGTTTTTTCTTCGGCCTGGGCTGCGCCGCTGACAACCACGGCGCACAGGGCGAGCGACTTGAGTATGTTCATTGGGCTGCTTCCTCGAAACCTTCCAGCACGTTGACGGCGTTGATGCCGATTTCTTCCACCGCGTAGCCGCCCTCCATCACGAACAGCGTGGGTTTGCCCAGGCGGGCAATGCGTGCGCCCATGGTCAGGTAGTCCGGGCTGTCGAGCTTGAACTGCGAGATAGGGTCGTCCTTGAACGTGTCCACGCCCAGGGACACCACGATGATGTCGGCGGCGTAGCACTCGATTTCGGCGCAGGCCTGTTCCAGCGCGGCGCTCCAGGCCTGCCAGCCGGACCCGGCCGGCAACGGATAGTTGAAATTGAAACCCGCGCCTTCGCCTTCGCCATGCTCATCGGCATAACCGAGGAAGAACGGAAACTCTGCCTCCGGATGGCCGTGAATCGAGGTGAACAGCACGTCGCTGCGCGCGTAAAAAATGGACTGCGTGCCGTTACCGTGGTGGTAGTCCACATCGAGGATCGCGATCTTTTTGCAGCCCTGATCAAGGAATGCCTGGGCTGCGATGGCCGCGTTGTTGAGGTAGCAATAACCGCCCATCAAATCGCTGGCGGCGTGATGCCCCGGCGGGCGGCACAGCGCGAAGGCACTGTGGGCGCCTTGGGCGATAGCGGCCTGGGCGGTGAGGGCAACTTGTGCTGCGCTGTAGGCCGCTTGCCAGGTGCCGGCTGTAATCGGCGCACCACCGTCGAAGCTGTAATAGCCCAACTGGCCGTGCAGGCTGGTGGGCATCACGCGGCGCAACGTGCGCGCAGGCCAGGTGTAGGGCAACAGATCGCCGTCCTGGTCGTATTCGGTCCAGCGCTGCCAGGCGCCTTTGAAGAAGTCGAGGTAGTCGCGGCTGTGGATACGTTGCAGCGGTGCCAGGCCGAAGTCCAGCGGTGCTTGCACGGGCCCCAGCTCCCGCGCCTTGACCCGTTGCAGCACATGGTCGGCGCGCGAGGGCATTTCGAAGCAGGGCATCAGTTGCCCGTCCATCAGTTCACAGCGGCCATGGTGCAAATGATGATCGTCCGAGTAGATCGTCAGCATGTTGTTGTTCTCCGAAGGCTCTGGGGTATGCCTTGCAGTGTTGCCAGACGCCGGGTTTTGGAGAACGGCAGGAGCGGCCAAAAGGGGATCGATATGGCCAATGTGTCTGTCCGCTATTCGCCCCTTGCTAAGGCCTGAACTGACTCGGTGCCACACCGCTCCAGCGCACGAACGCATGCCTGAAGCTCGCGGTCTCGCTGAAGCCCAGTTGCTCGGCGATCCGGTAGATCGGCAGTTCATCCTCCCCCAGCAACTGTTTGGCGCGTTCGAAGCGTAGTTCGTCGAGCAACTCCTGATAGCTGCACCCCAAATCATGCAAATGCCGGCGCAGGGTACGTGCTGAACAGTTCATCTGCCCTGCCAGTCCCTCCAGGCCCGGAGCGGTATTCAGTTGCGCGGCCAGTAACAGGCGCACACGCCCCAGCCAGGCCTGGCGACCGGTGAACTCGGCATTCTGCCGCCGGCAGCGTTCCACCATGGCGCAGTGGGTGACGGCGTCGGCCAGCGGCAGGGGTTGATCGAGCCAGTCACGGTCGAACGCAAAGGCATTGCTGGCGGCGCCAAATTGCAGCGGGCAGTCGAAGCGTTCGGCGTAGCGTGCTCGATAGTCGGGCGCTGGGTATTCAAAGCGCGCGCCGAGTAATGGCAGTGGTTGGCCGAGCAGATCGTCGCCGATGACTTTCAGCGAGAGCAGGCAGAACTCGACATTGAAGGCGTGCAGGGCTGGGTCTTCGCGATAGTCACTGGCGCTGAACCAGACACGCTGGCCGTCCTCCTCCAGGCTCAGTTCAAAAAGTGTTCCCAACAGCGCCGGGTAGCGCAGGGCCAGGCGCAAAGCGTCACCGAAGGTGGCACTGGTGAGCAGTGCATAACCGAGCATGCCGTAGGATGACACATGCATGCGCTGGCCCAGTTCCAAGCCGATACCCCGGCGCAACGCCACGGCGTTGGCGCATACGCGCATTTCCTGATGAGTGGTAATACGCGTATCGGCGCGGCCCAGGTCGGCGCTGCTGATGCCACTGCCGGCCAGCAGGGTTTGGCTGGGTATGCCGTCAGGCTTGAACGTCTCCAGTATCAGCGAGACCGCATTGAGGGTGGTCAGGTGTGAATGCAGCATGATCGATTCCAGCCTGGGTTTGCCAGGCTGGAGCAAGTTATGTGCCGTTGCGCGAGGGGATGGTCAATAGACCTCTGGCGGGAAAAACAAGCGCTGGGCTTGCGTCAGGTTGATGGAGCTGCGGTAGTAGTTGAGTTGTTCCTCTGCGTTCAAGTCGGTGATCGTGTCAGCCACCTCTTTGAGCTGTTGTTCTGCTGGTGTTTTCAACCGTGCATGGAGAAATCTGTTAAGTGAAGCGTGGGCGCTCGAGTATTGGAAATGTGCATACCAGAGGGGTTTGCTGGTAGACAGATCAATGACGGCATACTCATCTTGATAGCTCCAAGTGGCGCCCTTGAGGGGCTGGCGGGTCGTGACCTTTTTGATCGCAATTTCGCGGTGGTTAATGAGCCAGTCGACATGGGCAATGGTCGGCGGCTGTTGCTTGATCAGCTTTGCCACGGTTTCAGTGGCTCGTGCGTAAAGTGCTTTTGTGGCAGCCTTGAGTCGTTTGCGCAGGTCTGCGCTGGATTGCTTGGTTTGTGCCGTGACTTTGGCTTTGATCAATGCCTCGTCAATATCTTGCTCGCTGCGCTCGAGCAACCAGGCGTGCTGGTGAAACATGTACTCGATGCCGATGGCCGTGCGCGAGGTATCGTTGGCTTGTTGGCTGGCGCGTTCTTGAAACTTCGGCAATTGGGCGAGTAGTTTCTCGCCCGCGGTGGTGGCGTCGTGGAGCGTGAGCGTTGTGGATGTGGCCTGTGCCGTGGGCGTTTCGATGTGTTCGACCCACATACCCGGAGTCTTCTCATGAAAGGTGGCCAGGACCTGGCCGGTTATCGGGGTCTTGATATCAACGAACCTTGATACGGTCCCTATGGGGTCCAAGCGGGGTTCGCCAATCAACACGCCGTTGTAGCGTGTCTGGATAAATTTTTTCAGCGGCCTGGGTAGCGCAGGGGGAGGGGTGGGCCTGATTCGCGTCAGTTTCTGTTCTTCGTGCAGAGGGACAAGTGCCGCCTTGGCGCGGTTGGCGAACCCTTGCAGCGATCGACTCAGGCGCTCCAGGGGTTGGGCCTGGATCTGTTCGGAGAACTCTTGAGAAAAGTCCTTCAAGCGCTCATCGATGAACTTGAACTGCTCCACTAGATTGCTCAAGGCATCGATACGCTCGTCCAGGCGATATTCGCTTCGCTCATCCAGGGTGTCACGCAGGGTCTGTACCGCGACGTCGGCACTGTCGAGCGTGTCGTTGAGCATCTCCCAGGCATGGGGTTCG
Source organism: Pseudomonas sp. PA-7-1E (assembly GCF_021605325.1). Classification (NCBI taxonomy): domain Bacteria; kingdom Pseudomonadati; phylum Pseudomonadota; class Gammaproteobacteria; order Pseudomonadales; family Pseudomonadaceae; genus Pseudomonas; species Pseudomonas sp. PA-7-1E. The sequence continues at coordinate 142,893 of NZ_WKFA01000003.1, read as the reverse complement.
GTTGCGAGGGATTCAGGGGCCAGGCACAAGTGACGCGCCAACGTCACCTGCAGGGCCCTGAGATCGTCGCTCATATAGCGGGGCAGTTTGCGTTTGCTCTCCCTGATCACGTCGAATCCGGCCGGGCCGAATTTGCGTAGTTCGGTGAAGCGTGACTGAGCGTAATCCAGGCGCTTGATCATGCTGTCGCTCATCTCGACGATCTGTTGGTAGTCCGCGATATCGCTGGTATGAGGTGGCGGTGCATGGATTGGGAGCTGTTCCAGAACGGGCGAAAGTTTTGAAGTAAAGGGGACGAGTTCTTCGTTTACCCCTGCTTCATTGAGCGCCAGTTGGGCCTGTAGATAGCCAATGGCTTTTACTTGGAATTCAGGCTCCGAGGTGAAGACGGCGATGGTCATCAGGTGTTGCCGTGCTTGTTCGTAGTCTTCCGATTGGCCATCGAGCGTGTCCAGGTAGGCCTGGCGTTTGGCTTGGGCACTGGTACTGGGGGCCTCGTCCATTGCTTTGCGGGTTTCTTGCAGTAGGCGCTGCTGGGTTTTCTTCGCGCTTTCAAACGCTTTCAATTTACTGCGCGATGCGTCGGCTTCGGTGATCGCAAGGTCCTTGGCGGTATTTTTCAACCGATCGGTACTGGGTTTGCGCAGGCGCACCCGGTGGTCGACGGACCATTCGCCCTGAGCGTTGTGAATCAGTATGGGGCCGATGCGGTTGGCCTGGTTGGGGTCAATGACAACAATGTTTTTATCGTCGTCCACTTTCACCATGAACCAGTTTTCGCCGACGGGAGCGTAGTGCTGCTCTCCTGACTGATACAGGTAGCGGTCAGCAGCCGGCTGGTCTATGACGACGCCGAGGTCAGCGGGCTTTTCTGTTTTAAAGCTTTCAAGCATCGAGGTTTCCAGCGCTGGCGTGCGGTTGATTGCGCCGCTCGTGTTCAGTGCGATCTCGTGATCGGGAGGCGGGGCCAGCGAGGTTCGCTCAGGCAGTTGCTCGACGGTGAAGCTTATCGTGCTGGAGGGGCCCGGCGTTTCAGGCGCAAGCTCGGTCGTCTTGACTTTGGTGGGCTCGATCCTGGCCGGCTCGAACTTAGGTCTGCTGCGCTGTGCGCTGTGTAAGGTGATCGCCATACCCAGGTTAAGCAGCACATCGGTCAGCGCAGACCATTGTGCAGGCTTGTCGCCCTCCTCATGGGCCTGGGCAAAAGTTTCCAGCTGTTCGACGATTTGCCAGATCCACGCGCTAGTGCTTGCGACGCGCCCCATAAAGGGCAGTGCGGCATTGAAGAGCACCCAACCGGCCTGCTTCAGCGTGTCCCAGCGGCTTTCGGCATTCGATACCGATTGGCGGTCCGCCAGTTCAATCAGCGCTTTGGCGTTGCTCTCGAACAGCGTCTTGAACATATCCCCGTTGAGGCTCTCCTCACCAAGACTCACGGGACCGCTATAGGTCCATAGCTCGATGGGGTTTACCAGAAAGTCGGCGATGACCCACGGCGACGGCCAATGACTGGTAAAGACATAATTGGCGTAGTGGTTACGCACCGCGTCCGGTAGCCAGCTAATCACCGAATCGCGCAACGTGCGCGGCTGGCTGATGGCATACAGCAAGTTTGCCGGTGATGGGTATTGCAGCAACGCGGGTTCAAACAACGGGCGGTATAGCAGGCAAGGGCCGTCTTGAGCATTTTCTGGGCCGATGATGTACATATTGGTGACGTCATCGTTGCCGTTGATGAGCCGGCGCTTGGGGTTGAAGCTCAGGCGTCGCACCATGATGGCTTTGCCGTCGACGTAATGGTCGCCGCTTTCAGGCTGCATCACAGCCACAACGTAGCGGTAGCCGCGCTCGTCAATCCCGCCCATGCGGCGAATCTTGTGCTGTAAGGCCAGCATCGGCAATTGGACTCGCAGGTGATCGCGGTACAGTTTTTTGCGACGTGACGCCTCGGCCGGGTCATCCAGCAGTTTGCTGCGGATCAATGCAGGGTACGTGACACCGATATTACAGCGGCTGATCAGTGTTTCGAGGTAAGCCACGGTTATCCGATCCGGTATGGATTGGCGGATGTCGCTCAGCAACGTTTTATTACCGGTGGGCAGTGCAATCAGGTTTTGCAGGGCCAGTTCGGCAAGGCTGAACGTGGTGGTTTCGAACTGCCCGGGCACGGTGAAAAGGCCCCATACCACCAGGCTCTTGACCTGGATTTTCAGCTTGTCGAGCTTCAGGTAATGCAGCGTCGGGTGGTCCTTGAGCAGCTCGATTTTCAACTGGTCCAAGGCGAACTGATGAATGCTGGGAATACCGTCATCGTAGGTCTTGCCGGCATTCAGGCTATTGAGCGAGGCCAAGTCCTTGAGGTGGCGTGAATAAAGCGACTGATCGCTGGCAGAGGCATCGGTCAGCCAGTCCGGCAGTTGGGTTTGATACCAGCCTGGGCCCGGCCCTTTGGCGATGGCTTTTTCGGCAGGCATCGGGAGTGTTTGCAGGGGCGGGTGTTTCGCGCTGGGCTGTTTGTAATCCCCGGTTTTGAGGTTTTCCACAGTCTCAAGTTGCAGGGCGATCAGCTTGCAGGCAGCGTGCTCGAAAAAATCGCCGTCAGGTTCATAAAGGCGCCACTCCAGGCGATCAAAAGCCTCCGGTTGCTCCAGGTGATCCTTCAACGAATCGCCTAGCTGTTGGTAGGTGTCGTATTTCTCGTATCCCTTGAAGGGTGAGTAACAGAGGATCAGGGTTTTGTCTTCGGATTTGCCCTCGAGCACGGTCATGAATACTTGGTCGGTGTGCTGCGTCTTGGAACCTTTTACCAGGTCGGCATCAATCAGATAAGCGCGGCTGCCATAAGGGTTATTGTCTTGGCGAGCGGAGCGGGTGGGTGCATGAAACAGCGTTCGGGCCATCGTGCAGTCTTCGTCGGTCCAGGCATCGACGTGTTGCACATTCCAGGCCCCGCGCAGGCTCTGGGTGAGTGTTTGCCAGCGAGGACCGTTGCCGTTGCTCTGGTTCCAGAACGTTACCAACTGTTCCTGAAAGGCCCGGTAGACCACCGGCGCCAGGGTATTGATAAGATTGGCGATTTCGACAATACGCACGGGTAAATGAAGCGGGGGGGTGGTCAACGGCTTCAGGTTCAGGAAGTGATTGCCCTCGACGCACAGCGTCGGCACCTTGAGGATGGCCTGCCGGGCCAGGATGCTGCTCAAGGTTTCATAGCGTGTTGGCCCTGGCACGATCTGGTCATCGATGAGCTCCCAGGTAGGAGTGCCCATCAGTGTCATGGCCGGGTCGATGTCCAGGTCTGGGTATTTCTCCAGTAAAGACTGGCGCAGCAGTTCGCGAGCGGCTTCACGGAACGAAGGTCCGACGGACAGTTGAGTGGCCAGTTTGTGTGTTTCAGTGTCTGGAGGCGTTTGCTGCGAGGGTGTGGAGCTGGAGGTTGTCATGCGGGCATCCCTGTCTTGCCGATCAATGGAAAAAGCCGAGAGCAGGCTCGGGTTTTCCATGTTAGGTATCAGCAAGCAGGGAATAGCAGTGCTTATGTAGGGCTGTCTTGGGCGTTCAAGCTGGGTTGGTACGCAGGTCCAACTCTACCAGGCGCCGCACTTCCTCGACGGCAAGGCCGGCACCGAGCAGGGCGTGCAACTTGCCGAACGCGGCTTCGCGGGTCATGCCTGCGCCGGACAACACGCCGGCGCCCCGCAAGCGGCTGCCGGCCTCGTAGACATCCAGCTCTACACCGCCTTCATGGCACTGAGTGATGGCGACCACCACCACACCTTGATCTTGCGCACGCTGCAAGCTGGCGAGGAACTGCGGATTATCGCTCGGCCCGGTGCCGCTGCCGAAGCACTCCAGCACCAAGCCCTGAATGCCGCTGCTGATGATTGCGTCTAGCTGTGCAGCGTCGAAACCGGGTATCAGCGGCAGTACGCCGACGTTCGCCAAGGCTTTGGGCTGACGGTAATCCAGCGCTGCCGGCAGGGTTTCGGCACGGGCGAAGTCATCCTTGCGTTGCAAGGCCGCAAACGGATTGCGCCCAAAACTGCGAATCTTCGCGCAGCGGGTCGGTGCCATCAGCGCGCCGTGGAAGTACAGGTGCACACCCGGCTCCAACCCTTCGGCCAAGGCTGTCAACGCACCGCTGACGTTTTCCCAGGCATCGCTGTCGGGCACACCGGCGGGCAGCATCGAACCGGTGAACACCACCGGTGCCGGCAGGCCCAGCAGTTGGAAGCTCATGGCCGCCGCGCTGTAGGCCAGGGTGTCGGTGCCGTGCAGGATCAGCACGGCATCGCAGCCGGCGTCTACCGCCTCGACCACGGCGCTGCGCAGGCGCTGCCAGTAAGCGGGGTTCATGTTGGCGCTGTCGATCAGTGGTGACATTTCCCGGAAGCGCCACGCGGGCAGGTCTGCGTCGGCGAACTGTTCACGCATGCGTACTTCAAAACCAGACGCGGGTGCCAGGCCATTGGCGCTGGCCTGCATGCCAATGGTGCCGCCGGTATAGAGCACCATCACGTTATTAGCTGATTGCATCGAAAATCTCCTGAACGAAAAACGCCGCCGGGCCCAGAGCATGCCCAAGGCCGGGCGGCGTGTCATCTAGCCGTGATTAACGTTGCGCTTGAGCGCTCAGTTCAACTGCCGGGGCCGCTTCGGTTTTCACCGGGTTGGCCGGCCAGGCCTTGCGGTCCAGGTCCAGGTCGGGGAACTGGCTGGAATCGAACACCGGGGTCTTGATACCCGCCGCGCGCTGGTTGTCGTAGTCGTTGAGGATGCGCATGGCAATCTTGAACAGGAACGCCAGGGCGAACAGGTTGACGAACGCGAGCATGGTCATGGTGATGTCGGCGAAGGCAAACACCGTGCTCAAGTTCTCGATGGAGCCCCAGAAAATCAGCACCAGCACCAAAGCGCGATAACCCATCAGCACCTTGCGGTTGTTGCCGACCAGGAAGCGCAGGTTGCTCTCGCCCAAGTAGTAGTTGTACATGATCGACGTGAACACGAACAACGCCAGGGCCACCGAGATGAACATGCGGCCCCAGTCACCCACTACTGCCGCCAGGGAGTTCTGGGTCAGGGCAATGCCGTCGCCTTCAAAGCCTGGGGTGTAGAAACCCGACAGCAGGATCAGCAACGCAGTACAGGTGCAGATCACGAAGGTGTCGAGGAACACGCTGAACGCTTGCACCACGCCTTGGGCGATAGGGTGTTCTACCGACGCCACTGCCGCCACGTTAGGCGCACTGCCCAAGCCTGCTTCGTTGGCGAACACGCCGCGCTTTACACCCATGATGATCGCGCTGCCCACCAGGCCACCGAAGGCTTGGTCGAGGCCGAACGCGCTCTTGACGATGGTCGCGAGCATGGCCGGTACGTGGTCGAATTGCAGCACGATCACGTACAGGGTCACGGCGATGTAGACCAGGGTCTTGACCGGCACCAGCAGGTCGGCGATCGAGGCGATACGCTTGATCCCGCCGATGAACACCAGGCCCAGCAACACCGCCAGCGCAAGGCCCGTGTAGGTGGTGTCGAGCCCGAAGGCGTTGTTCAGCGAGTGGGTGACAGCGTGTGCTTGCAGGCCGTTGAAGGCAAAGCCGAAGGTCACCAGCAGCAGGAACGCCATGACCATCCCCAGCCAGCGCTTGTGCAGGCCGTGCTGGATGTAATACGCCGGGCCGCCACGGTAGGTGCCTTCAGCGTCGGTGCGCTTGTACAACTGGCCGAGGGAGCACTCGATAAAGCTCGAAGACATGCCCACCAGCGCGGTGACCCACATCCAGAACACGGCACCCGGGCCACCCAACGTCACGGCAATGCCGACACCGGCGATGTTACCGGCACCCACGCGGCCGGCCAGGCTGAGCATCAGCGCCTGGAACGAGCTGAGTTGGCCGGCGCTGCTCTTGAGGCTGTCTTTAAACACCGAGAACATGTGGAAAAAGTGACGCAACTGCACGAAACGCGAGCGGATCGTGAAATAACCGCCGAGCCCGACTATGAGCACGATCAGTACTTTCCCTGAGAGGAAGTCGTTGATGACTTCGAGCATGGAGTGTTCCTCGCTGATTTTTCTAATGGCAAACGCAGGACGGTCCGACGCATCGCTCGGCACCAGGCAGTGCACGACGCTCGATCCCCATCCTTTTGCGGGTGTTGTTATTCATGCGCTTTCGCGTGGTTCCCGGGCCTCGTTACCGACAGCCGCAGACGCGAAGAGGGGCGGCACTATACCTAGGCGAGCGTGATCCGTCTGCACGGGGCGATTAAAGGTTTCAGCGCGGTCGCGGAAGGGGAGGAAGGTTTGCGGTGCGATATTAGATTTTTTATGGGCGTCATGGAGCAACCTCAAGGCAAAAAAAAGGGCCTGAAGAACGAGCCTTCAGGCCCTCAAAAGGTGAGAGGTGTCTAGTCCCTCAACCTGGTGAGCGGTGCAACAAACGCTTAGGCCTTCAGCGGGACCAAGCGTGGAGCGATCATGTTTTCCGGGCGCAGGATGTCGTCGAGCATGGCGTCGTCGAGCAAGCCTTCTTCACGCACCAGTTCCAGCACGCCGCGCCCGCTTTCAAGAGCGATACGCGCAATGCGGGTGGCGTTTTCATAGCCGATGTACGGGTTCAGCGCGGTGACCAGGCCGATGGAATGCTCCACCAGTTCGCGGCAGCGTGCTTCGTTGGCGGTGATGCCGACGATGCAGTGCTCGCGCAGCATGTCCATGGCGCGTTGCAGCAGGCGGATCGAGTCGAAGATCTTGAAGGCGATCAGCGGCTCCATCACGTTCAACTGCAATTGTCCGCCTTCGGCTGCCATGGTCAGGGCCAGGTCGTTACCGATCACCTGGAATGCCACCTGGTTAACCGCTTCCGGAATCACCGGGTTGACCTTGCCGGGCATGATCGAGCTGCCTGGCTGGCGTGCCGGCAGGTTGATCTCGTTGATGCCGGTGCGTGGGCCGCTGGACAGCAGGCGCAAGTCGTTGCAGATCTTGGACAGCTTCACGGCGGTACGCTTGAGCATGCCGGAGAACAGTACAAAGGCGCCCATGTCGGAGGTGGCTTCGATCAAGTCGGCCGCCGGTACCAGCGGCTGGCCGCTGATGGTGGCCAGGCGTTGTACGGCCAGGGCCTGGTAACGTGGGTCGGCGTTGATGCCGGTGCCGATGGCGGTGCCGCCCAGGTTCACTTCGGTGAGCAGCTCCGGTGCCAGGGTCTTCAGGCGCGCCAGGTCTTCGCCCAGGGTAGTGGCGAAAGCGCGGAATTCCTGGCCGAGGGTCATCGGCACGGCGTCTTGTAACTGGGTGCGGCCCATTTTCAGCACATGGCTGAACTCGGCGCCTTTGGCGGCGAACGCCTGGATCAGGCTGTCGAGGCTGGCCAGCAGCGCGTCATGGCCCAACAGCAGACCCAGGCGGATCGCGGTCGGGTAGGCGTCGTTGGTCGACTGCGCCATGTTCACGTCGTTGTTGGGGTGCAGGTACTGGTATTCGCCCTTCTGGTGACCCATGGCCTCCAGCGCGATGTTGGCGATGACTTCGTTGGCATTCATGTTGGTTGAAGTGCCGGCGCCGCCTTGAATCATGTCCACCACGAACTCTTCGTGGAAATCGCCGCGGATCAGACGAGCACAGGCTTCGCTGACGGCAGCGTGCTTGGCTTCGCTGAGCTGGCCCAACTCGCGGTTGGCGTCAGCGGCCGCTTGCTTGACCATTGCCAGACCGACCACCAATTTCGGGTAATGCGAAATCGGAACGCCCGAGAGGCGGAAGTTATTCACCGCTCGCAGGGTCTGGATGCCGTAATACGCTTGAGCCGGTACTTCGAGTACGCCAAGCAGGTCTTTTTCGGTACGGAATGATGCAGCAGAGGACATGACGGAAATCATCTCAATATGGACCCGGAACTGGCCGGAACGCTGCGAATGCTAGGCTTGTAGAACTTTTTGGGCCAATGCTGTTAAACACTGGCCTATGCACAAACGGCATAATGTGGATGTGACCCGGTTATCTTGGCGGGCGTGTGTGCCAAAATGGTGCATTCCGTGGGAGGCAGTGATGAACCTTGAGAGCAAGTGGTTGGAAGACTTCAGCGCCCTGGCGGCGACGCGTAGTTTTTCCCAGGCGGCTGAGCGGCGCTTTGTCACCCAGCCGGCGTTCAGTCGGCGTATCCGCAGCCTGGAAGCCGCGCTGGGGCTGACGCTGGTCAACCGTTCACGTACGCCGGTGGAGCTGACGGCGGCCGGGCAGTTGTTTCTGGTGACGGCGCGCACCGTGGTCGAACAGCTCGGTGAAGTACTGCGCCATTTGCATCACCTGGAAGGCGGGCAGGGCGAAGTCATGCAAGTGGCGGCCGCCCACTCCCTGGCCTTGGGGTTCTTCCCGCGGTGGATCGCGCAGTTGCGCAACGAGGGCTTGAATATCGCCACGCGGCTGGTCGCCACCAACGTCGGCGACGCCGTGCACGCCCTGCGCGAAGGCGGTTGCGACCTGATGCTGGCGTTCTACGACCCCGACGCGGCTATGCAAATGGACGCCGAGATTTTCCCGTCGCTGCATCTGGGCAACACCGAAATGCTCCCGGTGTGCGCCGCCGATGCCGAGGGCAAGCCGCTGTTCGACCTGGAGGGCGAGGGCAGCGTGCCGCTGCTGGCCTACAGCGCCGGCGCATTCCTGGGCCGCTCGGTGAATTTGCTGCTGCGCCAGAGGGCTCTGCGCTTTACCACCATCTATGAAACCGCCATGGCCGACAGCCTCAAGAGCATGGCGCTCGAAGGCTTGGGGATCGCCTGGGTGCCGCAGTTGAGCGTACGTGCAGAGTTGGCACGTGGCGAACTGGTGGTGTGCGGCGGGCCGCAATGGCATGTGCCGCTGGAGATTCGCTTGTATCGCTGCGCGTTGGTGCGCAAGGCGAATGTGCGGTTGTTGTGGAGGAAGCTGGAAGGTGGGGCAGCGCAAAGCGCTTGAGCCCAGCGCAGAACACATGTGGGAGCTGGCTTGCCTGCGATAGCGGTGTGTCAGCCAACCTATTTGGCTCTGATCCACTGCTATCGCAGGCAAGCCAGCTCCCACAGGATTTCGTGGTGTATTCGCTGACTCTTAAGTCAATAAAACCGCCACTTTGCGCCGCTAGACAGATGGTCATCCCAGGGGCTGTTTATCTGGATTATTACGGTATACTGCGCGGCCTTCGGCCGGTCCAAACCGGCCTTAATTCGTACACCAAGCCACGCTGGATTTCCCGCGTGGCTTGTTGTTTTTTGACGCGCCTGCGGGCGCCCAGAGAGAAGAGGCACGACGATGAGTGCATTGGTTGGCGTGATCATGGGCTCCAAGTCCGATTGGTCCACCCTTAGCCACACCGCCGATATGCTGGAAAAACTCGGCATTCCGTACGAAGTGAAGGTGGTCTCCGCCCACCGCACCCCGGATTTGCTGTTCCAGTATGCCGATGAAGCAGAATCCCGTGGCATCGAGGTGATCATCGCCGGTGCCGGCGGCGCGGCGCACTTGCCTGGCATGTGTGCGGCCAAGACTCACCTGCCCGTGCTTGGCGTGCCGGTGCAGTCGTCGATGCTCTCGGGCGTGGATTCGCTGTTGTCCATTGTGCAGATGCCGGCTGGCATTCCGGTGGCAACCCTGGCGATCGGCAAGGCCGGTGCGATCAACGCAGCCTTGCTGTCCGCCAGCATCCTGGGCGCCAAGCACCCGCAGTTTCATGCGGTGCTGAAAAAATTCCGTGCTGAGCAGACAGACAGCGTGCTGGACAATCCAGACCCACGCATCGCCTGAGGTTGTTGACGATGAAAATCGGTGTAATCGGTGGCGGCCAACTGGGCCGCATGCTGGCTTTGGCGGGTACGCCGCTGGGGATGAACTTCGCTTTCCTGGACCCGGCGCCGGACGCCTGCGCTGCGGCCCTGGGTGAACACCTGCGCGCTGACTACAGCGACCCGGACCACCTGCGCCAACTGGCCGATGAAGTTGACCTTGTGACCTTCGAATTCGAAAGCGTCCCGGCCGAAACCGTGGCCTTCCTGTCGCAGTTCGTGCCGGTGTACCCGAGCGCCGAAGCCTTGCGCATCGCTCGCGACCGCTGGTTCGAAAAGAGCATGTTCAAGGACCTGGGCATTCCGACCCCGGCCTTCGCCGATATCCAGTCCCAGGCGGACCTGGACGCGGCGGTCGCCAGCATCGGCCTGCCGGCGGTGTTGAAAACCCGCACCCTGGGCTACGACGGCAAGGGCCAGAAAGTCCTGCGCACCGCGGCCGATGTGGTCGGCACTTTTGCCGAGCTGGGCAGCGTTGCCTGCCTGCTGGAAGGCTTCGTGCCGTTCACCGGCGAAGTCTCGCTGATTGCCGTACGTGCCCGTGATGGCGAAACCCGCTTTTACCCGTTGGTGCACAACACCCACGTCAACGGCATCCTGAAAGTGTCGGTAGCCAGTACGGACCACCCGTTGCAGGCCCTGGCCGAAGACTATTCCAGCCGTGTGCTCAAGCAGCTGGATTACGTTGGTGTAATGGCGTTCGAGTTCTTTGAAGTCGACGGCGGCCTCAAGGCCAACGAAATCGCCCCGCGTGTGCACAACTCCGGGCACTGGACCACCGAAGGCGCCGAGTGCAGCCAGTTCGAAAACCACCTGCGGGCGGTGGCGGGCTTGCCGTTGGGCTCCACGGCCAAGGTCGGCGAGAGCGCCATGCTCAACTTCATCGGCTCTGTACCGCCGGTGGAGCGTGTGATGGCGATCGACGATTGTCACGTGCATCACTACGGCAAGGCCTTCAAGGCCGGGCGCAAGGTCGGCCACGCCAACCTGCGTTGCAAGGACCGTGCGACGCTGCAGGCGCAGATCCTCAAGGTTGAAGCACTGATCGCCGAACAATAAGCCTGGCCACGGCGGGAACCATTGGGGTTCTGCGTCTCTCTGATTGCAGGATGCCAAAGCCTGACTAGGCTTTGGCATGACTCATACCAATCAGAGGGAAATGCCATGGGTATCATCGGAACCATCTTTATCGGCTTGATCGTCGGCCTGCTGGCGCGCTTCCTCAAGCCTGGCGACGACAGCATGGGCTGGATCATGACCATCCTGCTGGGTATCGCCGGTTCCCTGGCCGCGACCTACGGCGGTCAGGCCCTGGGGATCTACCAGGCAGGCCAGGGCGCAGGTTTCATCGGCGCGCTGGTGGGTGCCATCGTGTTGCTGGTGATCTACGGCCTGATCAAAAAGAAGTAATCAGCCGACAAAGTCCTCTGCGCTGCGCAGGCGCAGAGGGCTAGAATGCTCGGCACTTGTATTTGCCGAGCCTCTCCATGCGCCGTCTTCTGTTAACGCTTCTTCTGCTGGGCTCTGGCCTGGCGCACGCTGGCGAACTGCCGGAAACCGACTGGCTCGACCTGATGCCGCTGTCGGATCAGAAAGCTCTCGAAGCCATGCCCGAGATCGACCACAACTCCCCCGAAGCTCAAGGCACGTTCACCGAAAAGGGTGGCTTGAAGCAGAGCAAGGGCCTGCCTGCGGTGATGTATTCCACCAAGACCGTAGCGGCCATGAACGGCAAGAATATCCGCATTGGCGGCTATCCGGTGCCGCTTGAAACGGACGCCAAGGGCCGCAGCACATTGTTCTTCCTCGTGCCTTACCCGGGCGCCTGCATACACGTGCCGCCACCGCCGCCTAATCAACTGGTGCTGGTGCGCTATCCCAAGGGGTTGAAGCTGGATGATATCTACACGCCGCTGTGGGTCACGGGCACGCTGAAGGTGGAGAAGGTCAATAACGACTTGGCAGATGCCGCGTATGCGCTGGAGGCGGGGAAGGTGCGGGTGGTGAAGGAGTCTGATCTCTAAAGCTCAGAGCATAATCTGTGGGAGCTGGCTTGCCTGCGATAGCAACGCCTCGGTGTTCCTGATACACCCAGTTGCCTGCATCGCAGGCAAGCCAGCTCCCACATTTGATTGGGTTTACAAGGCCAGTGCCGTGATGCTCACGCCTAGAGTGTGGCTTTCGCCGGGCGCCAGGTTCACAACATCGTCCAGCACGTTGGCCGTCTCGATGCACAACATACCCTGCCAGCCGTCATCGGCCATATCGTCGAAAGCCTTGGCGCGTTCGGTCCAGGGGTTCCAGACCACGGTGGATTTCGAGCCTTCGCTGGTGAGCTGGATACGGCGCTGCCAATCGCTATCGACGATGTTCAACTGGGCCGGCGTATTCAGGTAAATGCGGTCTGTTTCGGCGCTGAAGTGCAGCAGCCCGGCTTGCTGTTTCTCGGTCCACCCGTCGGCGGTATCGATGTAGGCCACGCCATCCAGCCCCTTGACCTGCACTTTGCGCACATCGCTCACGGCGAAGTAGGTGTGCAATGCCTGGCTGAGGGTCACGGCGTCGGCGCCGCGGTTGTGGCTGGTCAGGCGGATGTGCAGTTGGTCATCCAACAGCAGGCTCAGCGTCAGGTCTACCTGATGGGGCCAGCCTGGAAAGCCGCCAGCCGGCACCGGCAATACCAGGTCCACTCGCAGCGTCTGGCCGTCGAGTTCGGTGGTGGCCAGTTCCCAGCGGGCGGTGCGCACAAAACCGTGGGCGCCGGCAGGCTGATCACTCTGGCGCATGGCTTTGACGCTTTGCGGGTTGCGGTCGAACACCCCGAACCACGGCCAGCACACCGGTACGCCAGTACGAATGCCTTTGCCCTGCTTGAACGCTGCCTCAGGGTTCGGCCAGATCAGCGGCTGTTCGCCCTCGCGCTGGTAACTGAAGATATGCGCACCCTGTTGGGCCACCATCAGCTCGGCGCCGTTGTGGCGGATGCGCCAGCAGTCCAGCTCGTCGATTTTTACCGTCTCAACGTGGGGCGTAGGCATGACAAAGCTCTCTTAGTGGCAGGCAATGGGGCAATTGACCGCTAAAACGCGGCGAGGTTTAACGCGCCCGTGACGGTACCGAGCGCGTGCGGCCGCTGCCATCGATGGCGACGAACACGAATACGGCTTCGGTCACCTTGCGCCATTCGCTGGACAACGGATCGTCGCTCCACACTTCGACCATCATCTGGATCGAACTGCGGCCGATTTCCAGGGCCTGGGTATAGAAGGAAAGCTGCGCACCCACGGCCACTGGCACCAGAAACGCCATGCGATCAATGGCCACGGTGGCCACGCGCCCACCGGCGACCTTGCTGGCCATTGCCGTGCCGGCGAGGTCCATCTGCGCGACCAGCCAGCCGCCGAAGATATCGCCAAAACCGTTGGTTTCACGCGGGAGCGCGGTGATTTGCAGGGCGAGATCGCCTTGCGGGATAGGATCTTCTTGTTCGAGTTCGATCATGCCGAGGGTGCCTCTGACCCGTGACGCTTCATGGGTATTTCAAGTGGATAGCCGTCTTCTCAGAAAAACGTTTCAGCACCAACATACACCGCTCGATGCGTTTCTCGTAAGGCGAACTAAAGGGAAACTCTGCCAAATCGGCTGGATGGCACCCAACAACGTTTTGGCACAGCAGCCCCTCAAGACAGCGGGTCTGGCGCTTGCACCGGCGAGTATATCGAGACCCTGGCGCCACGACGACCTCCCGACGCTCATTTGGTCGGTAAATAGACGCTGTATCGGGGCTTTTGCGCGCAACTGTGCTCCTGGCGCTGTGCTTTTTCGGGCGATTTGCTATCTTGCCAAACCCGCCGCAAGTCACGGGCGTGCAGTCCTTTACGATGATTACTATAAGAGAAGCCTTGCCATGTCCTCCGTGCCCGCAAGCAGTGCGCAACCCTCGCGCCCGCTGACCCGCAACGACTACAAAACCCTGTCGCTGTCTGCCCTGGGTGGAGCGCTGGAGTTCTACGACTTCATCATCTTTGTGTTTTTCGCCACCGTGGTCGGGAAACTGTTCTTCCCTGTCGACATGCCCGAATGGCTGCGCATGATGCAGACCTTCGGCATCTTCGCCGCCGGCTACCTGGCGCGCCCCTTGGGCGGCATCATCATGGCGCACTTCGGTGACCTGCTGGGGCGCAAGAAGATGTTCACCCTGAGCATCTTCATGATGGCCGTACCCACCCTGATCATGGGTCTGCTGCCCACCTATGCGCAGATCGGCCTGTGGGCGCCGGTCCTGTTGCTGCTGATGCGCATCATCCAGGGCGCGGCGATTGGCGGCGAAGTGCCGGGCGCCTGGGTGTTCGTCTCCGAGCACGTCCCGCCGCGCCACATCGGCTACGCCTGCGGCACCCTGACCAGCGGCCTCACCGCCGGTATTCTGCTGGGCTCGTTGGTGGCTACCGCCATCAATAGCGCCTATACACCGGAACAGGTCTCTGATTACGCCTGGCGGATTCCTTTCCTGCTCGGCGGCGTATTCGGCCTGCTGTCGGTGTATCTGCGTCGTTGGCTGCATGAAACCCCGATCTTCGCCGAGATGCAGCAACGCAAGAGCCTGGCCGCTGAACTGCCCTTGCGCGCCGTGTTGCGCGATCACCGTGGCGCGATTGTGCTGTCGATGCTGCTGACCTGGCTATTGTCGGCCGGCGTGGTGGTAGTCATCCTGATGACCCCGACCGTGCTGCAAACCATCTACCACTTCAGCCCTACGGTGGCGCTGCAAGCCAATAGTCTGGCCATCGTGACCCTGAGCCTGGGTTGCATCGCCTCGGGTGCGCTGGCCGACCGTTTTGGCGCCGGTCGCGTGCTGGTCACAGGTTGCGCACTGCTGCTGGCGACTTCCTGGACGCTGTATCACAGCCTGATGGCCCACCCCGACTGGCTGTTCCCGTTGTATGCCTTGACGGGTCTGTTTGTCGGCACCATCGGCGTGGTGCCCTACGTGATGGTCAAAGCCTTCCCGCCGGTGGTGCGCTTCAGCGGTCTGTCGTTCTCCTACAACGTTGCTTATGCCGTGTTCGGCGGGTTGACGCCATTGGCGGTGTCGCTGCTGATGAAGGAGAGCCCGATGGGCCCGGCTTACTATGTGGCCGTCCTGTGTGTGATGGGGATGCTGGTGGGCGGGTATCTGTGGAAGCGCGGCCGCTGAAGCCTGCACATTCAGATAGTGGCCTTTCATCTAATTGTCATATTTCAGACATAGAGTGTTCACACGGCCTGCCGATACTTGGCCCCGATCCAATTATCCCTATCTGCTAGGAGCAAGGCATGAAACTGAAACGTTTGATGGCGGCAATGACTTTTGTCGCTGCTGGCGTTGCGACCGCCAACGCGGTGGCCGCTGGTGTTGATCCGGCAATCCCGGCTTACGTCAAGACCACTGGTGTGTCGGGCAACCTGTCCAGCGTCGGTTCCGATACCCTGGCGAACCTGATGACCCTGTGGGCCGAGGGTTATAAAAAGGAATACCCGAACGTCAACATCCAGATTCAAGCTGCCGGCTCTGCCACTGCGCCACCTGCGTTGACTGAAGGCACCTCCAACCTGGGCCCGATGAGCCGCAAGATGAAGGACACCGAACTGGCTGCCTTCGAGCAGAAGTACGGCTACAAGCCAACGGCAATCCCGGTTGCCGTGGATGCCCTGGCGGTATTTGTGCACAAGGACAACCCGATCCAGCACCTGACCATGGAACAGGTCGATGCGATCTTCTCGTCGACGCGTCTGTGCGGCGCCAAAGCCGATGTGAAAACCTGGGGTGACCTGGGCGTGACCGGCGACCTGGCCAACAAGCCAGTGCAACTGTTCGGGCGTAACTCGGTATCTGGCACCTACGGCTACTTCAAGGAAGAAGCCCTGTGCAAAGGCGACTACAAGCCAAACGTGAACGAACAACCGGGCTCGGCTTCGGTGGTGCAGTCGATCAGCTCCTCGCTGAACGGCATCGGTTACTCGGGCATCGGCTACAAGACCGCCAGCGTGAAGACCGTGCCATTGGCCAAGAAAGGCAGCACTGACTACATCGAAGACTCCGAAGAAAACGCCCTGAACGGCAAGTATCCGCTGTCGCGTTTCCTCTACGTGTATGTCAACAAAGCCCCGAACAAGCCGCTGGCGCCGCTGGAAGCTGAGTTCGTGAAACTGGTGCTGTCCAAGCAGGGCCAGGAAGTAGTGGTCAAAGACGGCTACATCCCACTGCCAGCCAAAGTCGCCGCCAAGGCCCTGGCCGACCTGGGTCTGAAAGAAGGCAACTAAGCCTGCGATACCTGATGTAGACGCATGCTTTTCTGTGGGAGCGGGCTTGCCCGCGATGCTGGCGACGCGGTTTAGCGTTGAAATCGTGTTGATGCCATCGCGGGCAAGCCCGCTCCCACATAAGCAGTCTGCATCCCTAATTTTTTATCCGCTGCCAGCCCTGCTTCGCGGCGGATTTGTTGCGTCACTGCACTGTCATCTTTCTGTCATACAGGATCGCTAGGGTGTGCGCATGAATGATCTGGCCAATTCCACCATGACAACGACTTCCCCTCCCAAGCGCATTGATTTCAATACGCCTGAGCTGCAACGCAAGCGCCGCATCCGGGCGCTCAAGGATCGCTTCACCCGTTGGTATGTACTGGTCGGCGGCCTCGCCGTGCTGGCCGCCATTACCCTGATCTTCTTCTTCCTCGCCTATGTGGTTGCGCCGTTGTTCCAGGGCGCCTCGTTGAGCAAGGAAGACGCGTTGACGCCCGCCTGGATGCAGGACGCCGGCAAGCCGTTGATGATCTCCCTCGAAGAACAGAACCAGGTCGCCATGCGGGTTTCCGACAAGGGCCAGGCGCTGTTCTTTGCCGTGGACACCGGTGCCGAGCTCAAGCGTGTCGACCTGCCGATTCCGGCCGGTACCAGCGTTGCTTCCATTGGTGAAGATCAGCCGGGCAGCCCGCTGGTGATTCTCGGCTTGTCCAATGGCCAGTCTTTGGTGTTCCGCCACACCTATAAGGTGTCGTACCCGGACGGCAAGAAAACCATCACCCCAGCTATCGAGTACCCCTACGGCGAAACGCCGATCGTGCTGGATGACACCGGTCGCCCCCTGGAACACGTTGCGCTCAACGCCACCGATACCTCCCTGGTGGTGGCAGGTTCCGCCGGTTCGCACTTGAACGTGCTGACCCTGAGCCGTGAAGAAAACATGATGACCGGTGAGGTCACCAGCGAGCAGAAGCGCGTCGAGCTGCCGCAGATGACCGAGCCGGTGAAGGCGATCTTCATCGACCCACGCCAGCAGTGGTTGTATGTGATCAACGGTCGTGCCCTGGCCGACGTGTTCAGCCTGCGCGACAAGAGCCTCAACGGTCGCTACAAACTGCTGGAAGACGCCGACACGGAAATCACCGCCAGCACCCAGTTGGTCGGCGGTATCTCGCTGATCCTGGGTAACTCCAAAGGCGGCCTGGCCCAGTGGTTCATGGCCCGCGACCCCGATGGCGAACAGCGCCTGAAGCAGATCCGCACCTTCCAGATGGGCACCGCGCCCATCGTCGAAATCAGCGCTGAAGAGCGCCGCAAAGGCTTCACCGCCCTGGATGCTGCTGGCCAGTTCGGCGTGTTCCACAGCACTGCCCACCGCACCTTGCTGGTGGACCCGGTGGTCGACGGCCAGGGTCTGTTCGGCATGTCGCCACGGGCCAACCGTGTGATTGTCGAGGCGGGTGGCAAGCTGCAACCGTTGTTGCTCGACAACCCGCACCCGGAAGTGTCGTGGAGCGCGTTGTGGAGCAAGGTCTGGTACGAGAACTACGACGAGCCTAAATACGTCTGGCAATCCACGGCCGCCAACACTGACTTCGAACCCAAGATGAGCCTGGCCCCGCTGACCTTCGGTACCTTGAAGGCCGCGTTCTACGCCATGTTGCTGGCGGCGCCACTGGCGGTTGCTGCAGCGATCTACACCGCTTACTTCATGGCGCCGAGCCTGCGCCGCAAGGTCAAGCCGGTGATCGAGCTGATGGAAGCCATGCCGACGGTGATCCTCGGATTCTTCGCCGGCCTGTTCCTGGCGCCGTATGTGGAAGGGCACCTGCCGGGCATTTTCAGCCTGTTGATGCTGTTGCCGATTGGCATCCTGGTCGCCGGCTTTGTCTTCAGCCGCTTGCCTGAGTCGATCCGCCTGCGCGTTCCCGATGGTTGGGAAAGCGCGATCCTGATTCCGGTGATCCTGTTGGTGGGCTGGCTCTCGCTGTACATGAGCCCGTACCTGGAAACCTGGTTCTTCGGCGGTGACATGCGCATGTGGATCTCCCACGATCTGGGCATTACCTACGACCAGCGCAACGCGCTGGTGGTCGGCCTGGCCATGGGTTTTGCGGTGATCCCGAACATCTACTCCATCGCCGAAGACGCCGTGTTCAGCGTGCCACGCGGCCTGACTCTGGGCTCCCTGGCCCTGGGCGCCACGCCGTGGCAGACCATGACCCGCGTGGTCATCCTCACCGCCAGCCCAGGCATCTTCTCGGCGCTGATGATCGGCATGGGTCGCGCCGTGGGCGAGACCATGATCGTACTGATGGCTACCGGTAACACCCCGGTGATGGAGATGAACCTGTTCGAGGGCCTGCGCACCCTGGCGGCCAACGTTGCGGTGGAGATGCCCGAGTCGGAAGTGGGCGGCAGTCATTACCGCGTGCTGTTCCTCTCGGCGCTGGTGCTGCTGTTGTTCACCTTCATCATGAACACCCTCGCCGAGCTGATTCGTCAGCGTCTGCGCAAGAAATACTCGTCGCTTTAAGAAAGGTAGAAGTCTGTGAAACAGAACTCCCTGAATGGATGGTTCAAGAGCGGCGCCCCTGGCGTCTGGATCAGCGGTGGCGCGGTGTCCATCGCGGTCATCATGACCATTGGTTTGCTGGCTGTGATTGCGGTGCGGGGCCTGGGCCATTTCTGGCCGGCCGACCTGATCCAGGCCAACTACAACGTGCCAGGCCAGGCCAACCACATCGTGATCGGCGAAGTGGTGCAGAAAGAAGAAGTGCCGCGTGAGCGCCTGAAAAGCGCGGGCCTGCCGGTGCCGGACCAAGGCCCGGAATTCATGACCCGTGAGCTGATCAAGGTCGGCAACCGCGACCTGAACGGTAACGACTTCACCTGGATTGTCGGTGAGTGGCTGAAGGACCAGACCAAGCCTGCGAACCTGATGGCCATCGAGCGTCGTGAGTGGGGCAACTTCTACGGCACCCTGGTCAACGTCAAGCAGGACGGCAAGGTGATTGCCGAAGGCGAGGCCGCGTGGCCTGAGCTGCAAGCCCGCGTGGACCGCGTGAACAAGCTGGCCGCTCAGCTCAAGAGCCTGGAAAAAACCGATATTGGCGCGATCAACGCAGGGCTGGAGCGCATCCGCCTGCACGGTCGCAAACTGGAACTGGAAGGCAAGCTCGACGCTGCCGCCCAGGCCGACATGGACGCCGACCGCGCCGAGCTGAACGCCCGCTACCAGGACATCGAAGCGCGCCTGGCCGACCTGCATGCCCAGTTCAACCGCGACGCCCTGACGGCGCGTGACGGCAACGGCAAGGAAGTGGAAATCGGCATCGGCAAAGTGGTGCACGCCTATCAGCCGAACGCCATGGGCACGATGACCAAGATCGGCTTCTACTTCAGCAAGGTCTGGGAATTCCTCAGCGATGACCCACGGGAAGCCAACACCGAAGGCGGGATCTTCCCGGCCATCTTCGGCACCGTGATGATGACCCTGATCATGGCAATGATCGTGACCCCGTTTGGCGTACTGGCTGCGGTGTACCTGCGTGAGTACGCCAAGCAGAACACGTTGACGCGCATCATCCGCATCGCCGTGAACAACCTGGCCGGCGTACCGGCTATCGTCTACGGCGTGTTCGGCCTGGGCTTCTTCGTGTATGTATTGGGGGGCTCGGTCGACCGTCTGTTCTTCGCTGAAGCGCTGCCTGCGCCGACCTTCGGTACGCCGGGGTTGCTCTGGGCTTCGCTGACCCTGGCGCTGCTGGCGGTGCCCGTGGTGATCGTGGCCACCGAAGAAGGCTTGGCGCGGATTCCTCGCACCGTGCGTGAAGGCTCCCTGGCGCTCGGCGCGACCAAGGCGGAAACGTTGTGGAAGATCGTGCTGCCAATGGCCAGCCCGGCGATGATGACCGGCATGATCCTCGCCGTGGCCCGTGCCGCGGGTGAGGTGGCACCGCTGATGCTGGTGGGTGTAGTGAAGCTGGCGCCGTCGCTGCCGCTGGATGGCAACTACCCGTACTTGCACCTGGACCAGAAGATCATGCACCTGGGCTTCCATATTTATGACGTCGGCTTCCAGAGCCCCAACGTCGAAGCCGCACGGCCGTTGGTGTACGCCACCGCCTTGCTGCTGGTACTGGTGATCGCCACGCTCAACCTGTCGGCAGTGTGGATTCGTAACCACCTGCGCGAAAAATACAAAGCGCTGGACAGCTAATGCGATCCAATGTGGGAGCTGGCTTGCCTGCGATAGCATCACCGCGGTTTTACTGCAATACCGCGCCGCCCGTATCGCAGGCAAGCCAGCTCCCACAGGGCTCGGTGTCAGGCACAGAATTTGAGTAAGCCGCCCCGGCGGTTCAACGAAATGAATTGGTAGCACAGGGAGCATCCCATGCAACACGAAACCCAATCCCACGGCATCAACATGTCTGCCCTGGGTCGCGACAAGCAGAGCCTGAGCCTGGCCCAGGAAACCGTGGCCATCGAAGTCCCCGGCCTGAGCCTGTACTACGGCGACAAGCAGGCGCTGTTCGATGTCAGCATGAACATCCCCAAGCAACGCGTGACCGCCTTCATCGGCCCGTCGGGCTGCGGCAAGTCCACGTTGTTGCGTACCTTCAACCGCATGAATGACCTGGTGGACGGTTGCCGTGTAGAAGGTGCAATCAACCTCTACGGCACCAATATCTACCGCAAGGGCGAAGACGTGGCCGAACTGCGTCGCCGCGTGGGCATGGTGTTCCAGAAGCCTAACCCGTTCCCCAAGACCATCTACGAAAACGTGGTCTACGGCCTGCGTATCCAGGGCATCAACAAGAAACGCATCCTCGACGAAGCGGTTGAGTGGGCGCTCAAGGGCGCGGCATTGTGGGACGAGGTCAAGGACCGCCTGCACGAATCGGCACTCGGCTTGTCCGGCGGCCAGCAGCAGCGCCTGGTGATCGCCCGTACCATCGCCGTAGAGCCGGAAGTGTTGCTGCTCGACGAACCGTGCTCGGCGCTCGACCCGATCTCCACCTTGAAAGTCGAAGAGCTGATCTACGAGCTCAAGTCCAAGTTCACCATCGTCATCGTGACCCACAACATGCAACAGGCGGCGCGGGTTTCCGACTACACCGCGTTCATGTACATGGGCAAGCTGGTGGAGTTCGGCGATACCGACACCCTGTTCACCAATCCGGCGAAGAAGCAGACCGAAGACTACATCACCGGTCGCTACGGCTAGTTGGAGCAGCTGCAAGCCGCAAGTTTCAAGCGGCAAGTAAGAGCAGTTCAACGGAACGACACACATCAGCTTGCAGCTTGTAGCTTGCGGCTTACAGCTTTTGCGGAGCAACCCCATGATTAGCAAAGAAGGCCTTACCCACCACATCTCCGCGCAGTTCAATGCCGAGCTTGAGGAAGTGCGCAGCCACCTCCTGGCGATGGGCGGGCTGGTGGAGAAGCAAGTCAATGATGCGGTCACCGCGCTGATCGAGGCCGACTCGGGCCTGGCTCAGCAGGTGCGTGAGATTGACGAGCAGATCAACCAGATGGAACGCAATATCGACGAAGAGTGCCTGCGCATTCTTGCCCGCCGCCAGCCAGCGGCCTCGGACCTGCGTTTGATCATCAGCATTTCCAAGTCGGTGATCGACCTGGAGCGCATTGGCGATGAAGCCACCAAGATTGCCCGCCGCGCCATCCAGCTGTGCGAAGAGGGTGAGGCGCCCCGTGGCTACGTGGAAGTGCGCCATATCGGCGATCAGGTGCGCAACATGGTGCGCGATGCCCTCGACGCTTTCGCCCGCTTTGACGCCGAACTGGCGTTGTCGGTGGCTCAGTACGACAAGATCATCGACCGCGAATACAAGACCGCGCTGCGCGAGTTGGCCACCTACATGATGGAAGACCCGCGTTCGATCTCGCGGGTCTTGAACATTATCTGGGTGCTGCGCTCCCTGGAGCGTATCGGCGACCACGCGCGCAATATCTCGGAATTGGTGATTTATCTGGTGCGCGGCACCGACGTCCGGCACATGGGCCTCAAGCGCATGAAGGCCGAAGTTGAAGGCACTGCTGATCTAATCCCTAATGTTCCGGGCGAATCTGACGATAAGTAAGGTTGCCCGAGAAATTAACGCCCGGCCTCTGGCCGGGCGTTTTTGTTTGCGGCATCTGAATTTTTTGCACAGCAGGCGCCATAAAGTCCTTCTGTGACCCGCGAGTTTTGGCAAAATGCCATCAGTCAGGCGTTTTGCAGACGTTTTTATAGGATGAAGGGTCGATGAGTAAAGTCAGTGTGTTGGTGGTGGATGACGCCTCGTTTATTCGCGACCTGGTGAAGAAGTGCCTGCGTAATTACTTCCCCGGGATCAAGATCGAAGATGCGGTGAACGGCAAAAAGGCGCAATCCATCCTCATGCGCGAAACCTTCGACCTGGTGCTGTGTGACTGGGAAATGCCGGAAATGTCTGGCATTGAGTTGTTGACCTGGTGCCGCGAGCAAGCGCACCTGAAGGCCATGCCGTTCGTGATGGTGACCAGCCGTGGCGACAAGGAAAACGTGGTGCAGGCGATTCAGGCGGGGGTTTCCGGCTACGTCAGCAAGCCGTTCACCAACGAGCAGTTGCTGAACAAGGTCAAGCAGGCCCTGCACAAGATCGGTCGCCTCGATGCGCTGATTGCCAGCGCGCCGACCAAGATGAACTCAGCCTTTGGCAACGACTCCCTGAGCGCCCTGACCGGCGGCAAACCCGAAGCGGTCAAGCCGGCCCCGGTGGCGGCGCCCAGCAAAGGTCTGCTCAATACACCGCCAGCCAAGGCCCCCGCAGCAGCGGCGCCGACGGGCAGTCGCGGTCAGGGCCAGTTGCGCCTCGCAAGCGGCACCCAGCAATGCGTGATCAAGGCCCTGAGCATCAAGGAAGCGTTGCTGGTGGTAAAGCGTGGCGAGGTCCTGCCACAAGTACTGGAAAGCGCCGTGCTCGACCTTGAACAGGGCGACAACGCCGAAGTCGCACGGCTCAACGGCTACCTGCACGCCATCGTCGCCTACGAGCCCAAGCCCGACAGCGACTGGTTGCAACTGACTTTCCGCTTTATCGACCAGGATGCGCAGAAGCTGGACTACATATCCCGCCTGATCGCCCGTGGCACGGCGCAGAAGCATTTCGTGCCGGGTGCGTGAAGCACCGCGACGCCTATCCCCTGTAGGAGCGAGCTTGCTCGCGAAAAACGCCAACGATAACGCGTGCTTCCTGAATAAACGCGGCGCCTGTGAGTTTTTCGCGAGCAAGCTCGCTCCTACAGAGGGCGACTGGTTTACAGTCAGTCCAGCAACAGCACCTTGGCCAACACGATCTTCGGCCCTTTCATCTTCTTGATGATGATCCGCAAGCCTTCAACTTCCAGCACTTCTTCTTCTTCCGGCACGCGCTTGAGCGTGTCGTAGATCAGGCCGGCCAGGGTTTCGGCTTCGATGTGGTCCAGGTCGACGCCCAACAGGCGTTCCACCTTGAACAACGGCGTGTCGCCACGCACCAGCAGTTTGCCGGGCTGGTAGGCGAGGATGCCGCGCTCGGCCTTGCGGTGTTCGTCCTGGATATCGCCCACCAGCACTTCCAGCACGTCTTCCATGGTCAAGTAGCCGATGATCTTGCCGTCGGCTTCTTCCACCAGGGCGAAGTGCGCGCCGCCTTTGCGGAACTGCTCCAGCAGTTGCGACAACGGCATATGCCGCGATACGCGTTCCAGTGGGCGGGTCAATTCGGCCAGGTTGAACGATTCGGGGATATGGTCCAGGGCAGCCAGTTCCAGGAGCAAATCCTTGATGTGCAGCAAGCCGACAAACTCGTTGCGCACCGCGTCATACACTGGGTAGCGGCTGAATTTATGGCGACGGAACAGCGCGAGAATTTCCTTGAGCGGGGCGTTGAAGTCCAGGGTCACCAGGTCTTCCCGGGAGTTGGCCCAGTCCACTACTTCCAGCTCGCCCATTTCCACGGCGGAGGCCAGTACGCGCATGCCTTGGTCGCTGGGGTCCTGGCCACGGCTGGAGTGCAGGATCAGCTTGAGTTCTTCGCGGCTGTAATGGTGCTCATGGTGCGGGCCAGGCTCGCCTTGGCCCGCGATACGGAGGATGGCGTTGGCACTGGCGTTGAGCAGGTAAATGGCCGGGTACATCGCCCAGTAGAACAGGTACAGCGGCACGGCCGTCCACAGTGACAGCAACTCGGGTTTGCGAATCGCCCAGGATTTTGGGGCCAACTCACCGACCACGATGTGCAGGTAGGAAATCACGAAGAAGGCGGCAAAGAACGACACGCCCTTGATCACTTCCGGCGACTGCACGCCGACCGCGCCCAGCATCGGCTCGAGAATGTGCGCAAAAGCCGGTTCACCGACCCAGCCCAGGCCCAGGGACGCCAGGGTGATACCCAACTGGCAAGCCGAGAGGTAGGCGTCGAGCTGGCTGTGCACGGTACGCAGGATCTGCCCGCGCCAGCCGTTCTTATGGGCGATGGCCTCGACGCGGGTGGCGCGCAGTTTGACCATGGCAAATTCCGCCGCAACGAAGAAACCGTTGAGCAGTACCAGGATCAGTGCAAAAAGAATCATGCCGAAATCGGCGAAGAGTGTAGCGAGGGTAATGCCAGGGGAAGGGTCCATGATGGGGTTTTGCAGGTTCCGTGTGTTCAATAAGGGGTGACAGGTAGGCCTGAAAGGCAGGCGCAAGTCGGCCAATGTAGCGGCTGACGGGGCGCTTGCCTAGTGCCCGCTGCCGGGCGGGGCTGCAAAGTCGTGTCGCAGAACCCGTGTGGGAGCTGGCTTGCCTGCGATGGCGGTCTGCCTGCTACCGATAATTTGGCTGACCCGCCGTCATCGCAGGCAAGCCAGCTCCCACAGTGGGCCGTGCTCACTTCCGCTTAATCATCGGCCTCGACCGCTCGCGAACGGTTTACCTGCGCCGGCGGAAAATGACAGGTAAAGGTACTGCCACGCCCCAGCACGCTGCTTATTTCCAGGCGGGCCCGATGGCGCAGCAGCACATGCTTGACGATGGCCAGGCCCAGCCCGGTGCCGCCGGTGTTGGAGTTGCGGCTGGAGTCGACACGGTAGAAGCGCTCGGTCAGGCGCGGCAGGTGCTTGGCGTCGATACCGATACCCGAGTCCTGCACACTCAGGTGCGCGCCGTGCTCGTCGGCCCACCAGCGAATGCGGATATTGCCCTTGTCCTGGGTGTACTTCACCGCGTTGAACACCAGGTTGGAGAATGCACTGCGCAATTCGCCTTCACTGCCCTTGAGCAATACGGTTGGGTCGGCCTCCAGCGTGATCTGCTGCCCGCGTTCGCCCGAGAGGGCCTGGGCATCGTTCTTGATCGTCTGCAACAGGCTCTGCACCGCCACGGGGTGGTTGTCCGAGGGGTAGTCCGTGGCTTCAAGCTTGGCCAGCAACAGCAGGTCGTTAAGCAGGGTTTGCATGCGCGAGCCTTGCACTTGCATCTGCTGCAGGGCGCGGCTCCAGCGCGGGTTGATCTCATCGACATTGTCCAGCAACGTCTCCAGGTAGCCGCAAATCACCGTCAAGGGCGTACGCAGCTCATGGGAAACGTTGGCGACGAAGTCTTTGCGCATCTGTTCCAGCTGGTGAATACGGGTCACATCACGTACCAGCATCAAGTGCTCGTTGTTGCCGTAGCGAGTCAGGTACAGCTGGATGCGCACGCGGTCGTTGGTGGGCGAGGGGATTTCCAAGGCTTCTTCGTAGTTGTCCTGTTCGAAGTATTCCTTGAAGCGCGGGTGACGCACCAGGTTGGTCACCGGCTGGCCGCTGTCCTGGGGCGTCTTGAGGCCCAGCAGAGTCTCGGCGGCACGGTTCCACCATTCCAGGTTGCCGTCGCTGTCGAGCATGATCACCGCGTCCTTGAGCGCGGCGGTGGACTCCTGCACCCGGTCGATCACCGCTTGCAGGCGCCCGCGTACCCGTTGGTCGCGGCGCTGCAGGTGGTAGATGCTGTCGAACACCTCGCCCCACAGGCCATAGCCATCGGGGGGGGCCTCATCGGGTTTGTGCTGGCGCAGCCATTCATGCAGGCGCAGCAATTGTTTGAGGGTCCAGCCCAGGTACAACGCGATGCCGGCGGCCAGGCTCCAGCCGTAATAGCCACTGATCAGCCCGACCAGCAGGCAGGCAGTGATCAACAGAAGCATGTGGCGGATCAGGGTGCCATGCCAGTTCTGGTTCAAGGTGCGTCCTTCGGAGCAGTTTCAAGTTTCAAGCTGCAAGCTCCAAGCTTAAGCAGTCCCGCTTTTAACTTGCGGCTTGTGGCTGATTGCTCAACCTTTGGTAGAAAACCGATAGCCGGTACCGCGCACGGTTTGTACCAGATTCTCGTACGCGTCGCCCAAGGCTTTGCGCAGGCGGCGGATATGCACGTCCACAGTGCGCTCTTCCACATAGACGTTGCCCCCCCATACCTGGTCGAGCAGTTGGCCGCGGGTGTAGGCGCGCTCCTGGTGAGTCATGAAGAATTGCAGCAAGCGGTATTCGGTCGGCCCCATCTCCGCAGGCTTGCCGTCGATGGTCACTCGGTGGCTGATCGGGTCCAGGATCAAGCCGTCGACTTCGATAGGCGCTTCGCCATCGGTCGGGCCGGCGCGGCGCAGCACGGCTTTGAGGCGCGCCACCAGTTCCCGTGGGGAAAACGGCTTGGTGATGTAGTCATCGGCGCCCACTTCCAGGCCCTGGATCTTGTTGTCCTCTTCGCCCTTGGCGGTGAGCATGATGATCGGGATATCCCCGGTCAGCTCGTCACGCTTGAGACGGCGGGCCAATTCGATGCCCGAGGTGCCGGGCAGCATCCAGTCGAGCAGGATCAGGTCCGGCTTGCGGTCGACGATAATGGCGTGGGCCTGCTGGGAGTTCTCCGCCTCCAGGCAGTCATAGCCGGCCATTTCCAACGCGACGGCGATCATTTCGCGAATGGGCGCTTCGTCGTCAACGATCAGAATGCTCCTGCCAACCATGCTCAATCCTCTTGTCATTTAACTGTCTTGCGCCGCATTAGATAACGGAATTATTGCAGTCGTGTGACAGTAATTTAGTCGCTTGGGCAATTAACGGCACTCTGAACTACCCTTTGGGTCCGAATCCTGACAACCACAAAAGGAAGGTTCCGATGACTTACAGCACTGTTTCCTGGAAAACCCTGCTGGTATCTGCGGTGTTGACGCTGCCAGGGTTGGCGTTTGCGGCAGAGCCGGCGATGACTAAAGATGGGATGTTGGTGGACCACAAGGGCATGACGCTCTACACCTTCGACAAGGACGCTGATGGCAAATCAGTGTGCAAGGACCAGTGCGCGACCAACTGGCCACCGCTGAAGGCAGAGTCCACCGACACCAAGACCGGCGATTGGACGGTGATCACCCGCGACGACCAGACCAGCCAGTGGGCCTACAAAGGCAAGCCTGTCTACACCTACAAGGACGACAAGAAAGCCGGTGACAAGACCGGTGATGGCAAAGGTAGCGTCTGGCACATCATCAAGCCCTGACTAAGCGGCGGCTTGGAGGCGTTCGCGAGCAAGCCCGCTCCCACTTTTGATTGCGAATACAGTCAAATGTGTGCGGGCTTGCCCGCGATGGCGTCCCAACAGTCACCACAGAATCCTCAGCGAACCGCGTAATCCACCACGATCCCGACAAAAATCGCCAACCCCGCCCAGTGATTATGCAAGAACGCCTTGAAGCACTTCATGCGGTCCCTGTCCCGTGTGTACCAGAACTCCCAGACAAAACAGCCCGCTGCCGCCAGCAACCCGAGGTGGAACCACCCGCCCAGCTCGAACCGTGCGCCGGCCAGCAACAGGCACGCCAGCGCCAGGCCTTGCAGGGTGAGGATGATCACGCGGTCAGCGTCACCGAACAGAATGGCGGTGGATTTCACCCCGATCTTCAAATCGTCATCGCGGTCGGTCATGGCGTAATAGGTGTCGTAGCCCACCGTCCACAACAGGTTGGCGATGTACAGCAGCCACGCGGTGGCAGGCAAATGGCCGGTCTCGGCGGTAAACGCCATCGGCATGCCCCAGGAAAACGCTGCGCCCAGCACCACTTGGGGGTAATAGGTGTAGCGCTTCATGAACGGGTAGCTTGCCGCCAGTGCGAGGCCGCCCAGGGACAGCAGGATGGTGCTGGCATTGGTCAGCAGTACCAGCAGGAAACTGATGCCCATCAGCACGGCAAAAAACACCAGCGCTTCTTTCGAACTGATCTTGCCGCTCACCAGCGGGCGTTGCTCGGTGCGTTTCACATGGCCATCGACCTTGCGGTCGGCCCAGTCATTGATCACGCAGCCGCCGGCCCGGGTGAGTACCACGCCCAGCACGAAAATCACGATATTGATCAGCGACGGCGAACCCTTGCCGGCGATCCACAGGGCCCACAGTGTCGGCCACAGCAGCAGGTAGATGCCGATGGGCTTGTCCATGCGCGTCAACTGAATGAAATCCCAGGCCCTGGGGTTCAGGCGGTTCAAGGACTTGAGCAGACGTTGGTACATCAGCAGTTCTCCGGATGATCATGCAGCGCGTGCCAGAAACTGGGCAGGAAGACTTCCGCCACCAGCACGCTCAGCGCCCCGCGGTCGAAGCGCGAGCGGCGCGCCCACAGATTATCGGCCTGGTCCGCTGTCGGCAGCCAGGCACGAGGGTAGTGACACACTTCGATGGCCTGGCGGGTAAAGGCGCGGTCGCAGAACAGCAACTCGCCCAGCGAGCGGCTGCCCAGCTCGTCCATGTGCAGCCCATCGCCCTGCAAGGCACTGCGGGCCGCCACGCTGCGGGCGAATACCCAAGGCTGGCCGTGCCCGCGCAAATACACCTCGCGTACCCAACCGATACTGGCCGGCGGCAGGTCCAGGGCGGCGCATTCGTCGTCGCGCAACGGTTGCCAGCCTTCGAACAGCGGCGTCACGCTGAAACCCTCGTTGGACAGCCACGTCAGCCGTCGCGTCAGCGAGCCTTCGTCAAACAGCCAGTTGAGGGTCAAGGGCGTGGGCAAGGGGCTCAGAAGGCTCTGGGTCAGCCATTGGCAAGCATCGGGAAGGGCGATTGAGTGCGGCACGGTGAGTCAGTATTGGCAGCAAAAGAGGCGGCGAGCTTACCATGGCACCCTGGGCTTTTGCCGTGCCAAACCCGTCGTTTGCGTCGAACGTGCTTGCATCTGCCGGCCCCGATCAGTACAAAACGCCCTGAGCCGCGCGGCAACGCTGGATCCATCGACCGCCGGCCAACACGCCTGAACCTGAGGAAGCATGTAATGAAGAAGTGGCAATGTATCGTCTGTGGCCTTATCTATAACGAAGCGGACGGCTGGCCGGATGACGGTATTGCACCAGGCACTCTGTGGCAGGACGTCCCGGAAGACTGGCTGTGCCCGGACTGCGGCGTGGGTAAGTCGGACTTCGAAATGATCGAAATCGCGTAATCCCGAATTTAAGAAACGTACTACAAGGAGAAAGGAATGAACGCACCTGTCGTGATCATCGGCACAGGATTGGCCGGTTACAACGTCGCCCGGGAGTTTCGCAAGCTCGACAGCGAGACCCCGTTGCTGCTGATCACTGCCGATGACGGACGCTCCTACTCCAAGCCCATGCTCTCCACCGGCTTTGGCAAGAACAAGGAAGCCGATGGCCTGAGCATGGCCGAACCTGGCGCCATGGCCGAGCAACTCAAGGCCCAGGTGCGCACCCATACGCGCATCAGCGGCATCGACCCAGGCCACAAGCGCCTGTGGATCGGCGAGGAAGCGGTGAGCTACCGCGACCTGGTCCTGGCCTGGGGCGCAGAAACCGTGCGCGTACCGGTCGAAGGCGATGCGGCTGAGCTGATTTTCCCGATCAACGACCTGGAAGACTACGCGCGCTTTCGTGCCGCTGCTGCCGGCAAACGGCGCGTGCTGCTGCTTGGCGCTGGCCTGATCGGCTGTGAGTTTGCCAATGATCTGATCCTGGGCGGCTATGAAATCGACCTGGTCGCGCCGTGTGAGCAAGTCATGCCGACCCTGCTGCACCCGGCGGCAGCCGCAGCGGTGCAAGCCGGGCTGGAAGGCATCGGCGCGCGTTTCCACCTGGGCCCGGTGCTCAATCGCCTGCAACGCACGGCTGATGGCCTTGAAGCGCACCTGTCGGACGGTGAAGTGATCCACTGTGACCTGGTGGTGTCTGCCATTGGCCTGCGCCCGCGTGTAGACCTGGCCGCAGCGGCCGGCCTGCAAATCAACCGCGGGATCATGGTGGACCGCCACCTCAAGACCTCCCACGCCAATATCTATGCCCTGGGCGACTGCGCCGAGGTGGATGGCCTGAACCTGTTGTACGTGATGCCGCTGATGAGCTGCGCCCGTGCCCTGGCGCAAACCCTGGCCGGCAATGCCACGGCGGTGAGCTATGGACCGATGCCCATCACCGTGAAAACCCCGGTGTGCCCGCTGGTGGTATCACCTGCGCCACGAGGCACTGAAGGCGTCTGGAGTGTCGAAGGGCAGGGTGCCGACATCAAGGCCCTGTGCCGCGATGCCAGCGGCCGCCTGCTGGGTTACGCACTGACTGGCAGCGCTGTCATGGAAAAACTGGCGCTGAACAAAGAACTTCCGCCGTTACTGGCGTAAATACCACCCGTTCTGTCGCAAACATCACGTTCATACCCCGAGAAAGGCCGCCGCGAGACTGGCGCGGCGCCCGAGGGCATGCCATCCTCACTCCCGTCTGCCGCAGAGTAGAGCCTGCGGCGCCTTGGCGCTGCTCCACCAGAGAGCAGCACGGACATAACAACAAAAAACCGTCAAAGAGGCTTCACATATGCGTAAACCAGATCTCGCAGCCGCTATCGCTGAAAAAGCCGATCTCACCAAAGAACAGGCCAACCGCGTCCTCAACGCCGTCCTCGAAGAAATCACCGGCGCCCTGCACCGCAAGGACAGCGTCACCCTGGTCGGCTTCGGCACTTTCCTGCAACGCCACCGCGGCGCCCGCACCGGCAAAAACCCGCAAACCGGTGAGCCAGTGAAAATCAAGGCGAGCAACACCGTAGCGTTCAAGCCGGGCAAGTCGCTCAAAGACAGCGTCAACCCGTAAGTTAAGCGGTACCGTCTCGAAGGGAGGCGGGGCGGTAAAGAAGATGGGCACGCCGACTGGGTCGGGTGCCCATTTTTTGTTGGGTGCTGATGCGTATGCCAGATTAAGCCAGCTCGCCTAATCGCATTTTCAGAGCGTCGATTTGTTCCTCCACTGCGTTGATAACATCGGCACTGTCGCCCCACATATCAAGAAACCCCCATTCGTCATTGGGCGGATCAATCAGTTGGGTCAGTATTGAAATAGCCTGCTCGATCAGGGGTTTGAGTTGTGCCAGATATTCAGCTGGCCATATATAGGGGTTGCCTAGGGTTTGTAATAGATAACAGGCAGCCCTAAAGGCGTCATAACGTTCTTCAGCGGGATCAAACTGGCTGATTTCGTTGATCAAGACCGCAAAATTTTGTTGCTTCCAGAACTCCTGAAACCAGTCCGCGGCTTCATCGTTTTCCCAAGGGTTGTAATTCCAGGCGCCCATTTTTGACTCCTTAGCCACATTTTCCGAAACGTGATGGTTTAGATTTTTCTGTTGCGACCCAGTTGGGGTTTTTGAATAGCTCACGTGTACCGGCAGGCGCTCGAAGGTTGGAGGTTTTTCCGCCGTCTACGCTCCTGCCGCCATTTCGCACAATTTCACTGGCTTCGACCTTGTAGATTTCCTGGGCGGTGGCCCCGTTCATACTGTGTAACTGTACCGAGCTGATTTTGTCAGCCGGCAGTTTTCCAGAAGCGACATGCTGACTCAGTCTTGAGCCGAAGGTTTGATCAGTAGTGGAACCTACGTAGAGTTTGCCATTTTTGTCAGTAAATCGATAAACACCGACTGATTTTGCATCCGAGCCAAGCGCCTCCAGGAGCGCTGGGTTCAGTCCAAGAGGATCGATCCAAGTCAGTGGGTTCGAGGCATAAGCGTAAAGATTCAAACCACCTGCCAGACCTATAGGGTCAGGTGTCGTAAAACGGCCAACGTCGGGGTCGTAATACCGCAAGGTATTGAAATGCAACCCGGTTTCTCGATCAAGATACTGACCCTGGAATCGCAGGTTTTGCTCCTCGATGAAGTACGCTTCTCGCACTTCTTCAAGGGGCGCGCCCCATGCTTCGTAGCGCGCTTGCCAAACTATGAGCCCATCAGTCTCAGTGAGGTACTCTGGCAGTCCGTTCAGGTCATTGTGGTAATACCGTACGCACTGGTGTTTCCCCGTACCGTCCACTCGAGCTAGCGGGTCATAGCTGTAATTGTCATATAGATAGAGGCTGGTCTGGCTATGCCGATGTTCCTGTAAAAGACGCAAGCCATCCCAGTCGAAGCGTGTTTCTCCCAGGCAGAGCCCATTGGCATCGTGTTCGGTTTTGCCAACACGCCGCCCCAGAGGGTCGTACACCATCCTCACAATCGTGTTCAGCGCGCCTTTCTGGCTATGCACTTTGATCAGGCGATGCTCGGCATTGTAAGTAAACCGTTGCAACCCGCGCGACGTGCTGCTTTTCTCGATCATCCGTCCAAGGGTGTCGTACTTGTAACGTTTGTCTTGATAGGTGAGCAGGCGGTTATGCCTTACCAGGCCGCCTTGGGCCGGGCCGTCGAGCAAATTGGCGGCAGCATCATAGGCGTAGGTTTCGCTGCGTCCTGCTTGGTGGTTGACGAGGATACGTCCCGTACTGTCGTAGCCCAGAAGCTCTTGACGGTCAGTACGACGACGCCCGATCAGGTTATCGCTTGGGTCGTAGCAGTATTCAGTCTCAACCAACGGTGGCAATTGCCACGGTTGGTCAATAATACGACGCTGTCGCGAGCGAACCCGTCCACTTCGATCATAGGCGGTACTCGTTTTGAGTTGGCCCTGAGTGCGTTGCACTTCGCGGTGCAAACGATCCCGCTCGAAGTCGCTAATGACCTTACCATCGAGATTCAACTGATGCAGGTGGCCACTGCCGTAGTACAAGCGATTGAGCCACCGACCATCGGGCAAGCCGGTTTGAATCAGGTTTCCCAGTTCGTCGTAACGATGCTGCACAGAACCGGCCGAGCTTTGTTCCTCTAGGAGCTGCCCCATGGCGTCATAGCTGAAACCGAGTGATTGCTCACTCCCATCAGGCGCTGTGAAAGTGACACCGATCAGTTGGTCGCTCAGGTCGTGGACGTAGCTGGTAGTACCGTCCGCAGTTATTTTGCTGACCAGGCGTCCAACCGGATCTCGCTGAAACTGGTGCGACAATGGGGCTACGGGTTCGCCTTCCGTCCCCGGCAGGTAATCCACGGCGACGACATCAGCCAGCGGATCATAGGTGTAGCGGCGCCGGCTCTGGTCAAGATCCTGCTGCTGTACCATGCGGTCCGCTGCGTCCCATTCAAAGTGATAGCTCTCTCCGTTCTCATTGGTCAGTTTGCGCAGTCGCCCATAGTCGTCATGGTCGAACATCACGCTGCGGTTATGCGCATCCCACCGTTGGTTGACCAAGCCGCGACTATTATAGGCATAGCGTGTGACGGCGCCGCCGGGATCGATGTGAGCAAGCAGATAACCAGTGGCGCTGCGCTGGAACTGTTCCACGCGACCATCCGGAAGCTGGCATTCCAGCAATAGCCCTCGAGGTCCGTACCGGTAGCGCACCGACTCGCCTTCCGCATTGGTCTGCACCACCAGATTGCCGAACGCATCGTATTGATAACGGGTGGGGTAACCCGAGCAATCTACCGCCTCGACCAACTGGTTCCATTCGTCCCAATGCAGTGTCTTGGTTTTTTCAGTGGCGTCGATGATTTGCACCGGCTGCCCGAACCCGTCATACACATAGCGCGTACGGTTTCCCAGTGGGTCGATTTCCTCGACGCAATTGCCACGCTGGTCGTACCGATAATGCCAACTGTTGCCTGCCGGATCGGTTTCCACTTGGGGCAATGCCCAGTGCGCCAGCCATTGCGTGCTACTGGTTCTGGACAGCGGATCGATGACGGCGCTCAGGTTGCCGGACGCGTCATAGTTGAAACGCCACTGGCCTTTTTGCGGATCAATCGCACCGAGCAACTGGCGATCATCGTTCCACTCAAACTGCCACGCATGACCCAGGTTATCGACGTAGCGAGTGATCTGGAACTGCGGGTTCCAATGCCGGGTGCTGACCCGCATCAGGCCGTCGGTCACGCGGGTAATGCCGGCGTCCAGGTCGTAATGGAAGCTGTATTCATCACGCGCATCTGTCCAGTGGCGGCTGACGCGCCATTCCGGGCCGCCTGGCCCAGGTACTTCAGCCCACTGGTAGAAGCAGCGCAGGCCACTCGGCAATTGGTGTTCGACCATTCGCCGGTCATTGTCGTAGGCAAAGCGTCGAAGGGTTGTACCTTGCTCGTCCAGCACTTCAGCCAGATCGCCCACGCTGTCGTAGCGATAACTGACGAGTACATCGCTGCGCGCATCGAAATGGTCCTGGCGCAGGTAGCGCCGCTCGATGTAGCTCACACGCCTAGGGTGTTCAGCCGAGTAGTTCAGTTCTACATGCATCAAGTCGTGGGTGTCGCGCAGGCGATACAGTCGGCCCTGACTGTCGTAGTCGAGGAAAATCCGCCCCTCATTGCGATCACCCAGCAGATGCAAGCGCATCCGCGAGTTATTCAGCGGGTCGGGCTCGAACAGGCGATACAGGCCGTCGATGCTCTCGATCAATACCGCGCCGTCGCCACTGCGCCTGACTGCAAGGCCTTGGCCCGGATCGAACGCTCCGCCGGACAACGGGATGTAACCGATCTCCAGGCGGCGTCCTTGCTCGTCGATGTAGATTAGGTTTTCGTCCGCTTCTATCTCGATCGACACCTCATACGCGACGCTCCAGCCAGCGCCAAATAGGCCGTCCCGGCGTGTGTCGAGGCTGCTGTAAAAGCGCTGCCAATCTATCGGGAGCAATCCCTGCAATGTGAAGTCCAGTTCCTCATCCCCGCCCAGGATCTTGGCGCCCGTCGCGCTGTGCACTGGATTGGGCGAGCCATTCATGGCGCTCTTGAGCGCGGAGGTGACCTTGCTGGTTGCGTAAGAGACGGCGCCCCCCACCAGCAAACCACCGACCAGACACGGCAGCTTGGTCCAGAAACACTTCACATTGCCCCGTAACGCCATCACCACGGCAATGGCAAGCCCCACCCCCGGCGTTTTCCCGCTACGAATCTCCTGTACCACAATGGTCTCGCCACCAATGCGCACGTCCGGCGAAATCAAGCCCTTGGCCGTGCCAATCTTGGCGTCACAGGTACTGCGATCCCCGCTGCGTGCCGCAGGCTGCCCATTGATGAACACTGAGCTGGAACCCTCGGCAATGAATTGCAGGGGCATGGGCGGGTGCTTGTTGCACGCCACGGTATCCAGCGGGCAAGGCTCGGTGCCGGGGGTAGGCGAGGCGACGGTCGGGCGCCACATCTGCGAGAAAAACTCCCCGGCCATATCCAGGAAGCTTGGTGCCGGCGGCTCGCTGGGCGCGACCGGTACAGCGGTCATCTTACCGGCTGCGCGGGCGGCCTTTTTGCCATTGATAAACACATTGTGCGAGCCGCTGGTGATGAACGCATCGATTACTGGCGGGAACACCCAGTTGGCGGCGGACTCGCACCAACTGGATATTTTCAAGTCAGCCCCCGTGAGCCCAGCGGTGATGCCGACGACCGCGCCCACCACCAACACCAGGGCCACACCGCCGGTGGCGATGGTCGCACCGGTCGCGAGGAACACTGCCCCGGCAACGGCCAGGCAGCCCACGGTAGTGATCGCCGCATAGGCGGCCACTTCCAGCACACCGCCGAGAATGTCGGCCATCACCGAGGTGTGCAGCAGTGCGTCGCCTTCGCGGGCGGCCCAAAGGTCCTCACTCATTGCTCAGGCTCGACTCAAGGCGTGGCAAGGAAGTTGAGTGTGCTTTTCAGCGTTGCCCAGTGCGCCGCCTCGGCCGGGCCCAGGGGCTGGGCCTTGACGTAACTGAGGGCGATCAAGCGACGTGTGCCCGGTATCTGCATGGCCAGCTGATATTGGTAAATGTTGTCGCTGCCTTTGCTGAAGTGGTTCTGCACTTCAAACGCGTCGATGTCCTGCGCTGGACCGACCTTGACCGCTTGCGCCGGGGAATAGCGAAGGTCCTGGACCTGCTGTTCGAGTTTTTTCAACTGGCCTTCGAAATTGCTTTGCAGGCTCTCGCCATCGGCCAAGGGGCTGCGGCTCACCACCAGGGTAGTGCTCAGCTTGGCGAACTTGAGGATATTGATCGAGGTGTCCTGTACCTCGGCATCGGGCAGGGTGAATTGGGCTTCGTTGATCAGGTAGTTCATGGTGGCGAAATCTCGTTATTGACCAGCACCGGGCTTACCGGGGAATTTTGACTCGACGGCGGACTTGATCGTGCTTTGCACGCCTTGGGCACCGGGCGATGTGCCCTTGTCACTGCCCAGGTTGATGTCCAATTTGCCCTTTGTCTGGATCTTGCTGCTGCCGCTGGAAAACAGGTTGAACGAGCCGCAGGTCAGGTTGATGTCCCCGCCTGCCTTGAGCTCGATCACGCTGTCGCCGCACACCAGGCGAAGACTCTCGCCGGCCTCGATGGTGTAGTGCGTGGCGGCGCTGTCGGACTTGGCACCGCCCACGATCACCGTGTCGTTGTTGCGCACAACCCGCAGGCGATTGCTGCCGATGGTCACCGTCTCGTTATGCCCAATGCTCTTATTCCGGTCATGCCCCACCGAGTGGCTTTCATCCACCTCCACCACGATGTCCTGGTTACGCTCGGCATGGATATACAACTGCTCCAACCCCTTCTTGTCCTCCATGCGGATTTCATTGAAGTTGGCCGGCGTTCCGCCCTTGCTGGAGCGGCTTTTCATGCCGCTTTGGGTGGCGTTCTCCGGCAAGTCGTAGGGCACCGTCTGCTCAGCGTTGTACACCCGCCCGGTGATGATCGGTCGGTCGGGGTCGCCTTCGAGGAAGCTGACGATCACCTCTTGGCCGATGCGTGGAATCTGCATCGAGCCCCAGTTCTTGCCGGCCCAGGATTGCGACACACGAATCCAGCACGAGCTGTTCTCGTTGGATTGGTCGTGGCGGTCCCAGTAGAAATGCACCTTCACGCGGCCGTACTGGTCGGTCCAGATTTCCTCGCCCTTGGGGCCTACCACCAGCGCGGTCTGCGGGCCTTTGACGATAGGACGGTGGGTGTTGGCCAGCGGGCGGAAACTCTGTTGGGCGTCGATGCAGGTCAGGCTGCTTTCGAACTGCGCGGAGCCTGAACCGCCACCGCTTTCCAGGCTTTCTTGCACGACGAAGTAACGGCAACCGACGATCAGGTACTCGCGGTTCTGGTCCTGGCGGCTGAAGCCGGTGAGGCTGAACAGATGGCCCGAGCCCAGGCCGCGCGCATTGCCGCTGAACTCGATCTGTTCATGCAGGGTTTGCAGGGCCTCAATGCGGGTGCGCGCATAGTGTTCGCCGTCGGCGCTTTGCACGTAGGTGCCGGGGTAGTCGTACAGTGGGTAGTCGCCGGCGGTGTGCGGGCGCGGCATGGCCGAGCGCACGTCGATGCTCGCGCTGGGGCGCTGGAAGTCGTAGTCGTTGAGCTCCAGCGAGCCCGGCTGCACCTCCTGCGCCAAGTGCCAATTGTGCATATGGTCGCGTTCGCGCTGCTGCTCGTCCTTGGGGTAGTAGGGGATCGACGCGTAGCCGGGCACGCTGGTGTGGGCGCCATAGGCGTCGGCCAGCACCAGCACATGGCGGTCCTGTTCATGGCGGAAGAAGTAGTAGATGCCTTCCTGTTCCATCAGCCGGCTGACGAAATCGAAGCTGGTCTCGCGGTACTGCACGCAGTACTCCCACTCGCGATACGGCCGGCTGAGCGCGTCTTCGAAGTCGGAAAAACCCAGGTCACGGAACACCTGCTTGATGATCTGCGGGATGCTCAGGTTCTGGAAGATACGGCAGTCGGAGGTCCGGCTGAGCAACCACAGCCAAGGGCGCAGGGTGACTTGGTAACTGGCGAACTGGCCTTTGTCGATGTTCTGGCTGCACCGCGCAACGATCCCGTGGAAATGCCGCTCGCCGCCGTCCGCCAGTTGCAGGCCGACGCTCATCGGTTTACCCAGCAATTGGTTGAGGTCGATGTTGGCGTCCAGGGACGTCAGTTGCAGCTCATAGTTGAACAGCCGGCCCAGCTCTTCACCGCCGCCCATTTCGTTGAGCAGCAGCACATCCGGCCCGAGGGGGCTGTTGATCTTGGCCAGGCGTGAGGCTTGGTTGAATAGCATCGGTAGTCCCGTAAATACCGTCATCACTGACGGAACCGGATCAACTGTGGGAGCTGGCTTGCCTGCGATAGCGGTGGATCAGTCAACATCAATGCTGAATGTCAGACCGCTATCGCAGGCAAGCCAGCTCCCACACTGACCGTATTCCAACAATAGTTATTCGGTGTCGCTGAAGTCGTAGTGCAATTCATTATCCCGACTGCTGATCCGCACCCCCGCCAGTGCCTTGCCTTCCAACATGCGCGTGAGGAATTCGCGGCTCATGTCCGGCAGCAGGCTGTTGGTGAGGATGGTATCGATCATGCGCCCGCCACTTTCGGTTTCGGTGCAGCGCGAGACGATCAGGTCGACCACTGCGTCGTCATACTCGAACGCGACTTTATGGGTGTTCTCCACACGCTTCTTGATGCGGTTCAGTTGCAGGCGTGTGATCGCCTTGAGCATCTCGTCGCTCAGCGGGTAGTACGGGATGGTCACCAGGCGACCGAGCAAGGCCGGTGGGAAAATCTCCAGCAACGGCTGGCGCAGGGCCTTGGCGATTTCCTCGGGCTCGGGGGTGTTCGCCGGGTCCTTGCAGACGTGGGAAATCAGTTCGGTACCGGCATTGGTGGTCAGCAGGATCAGGGTGTTCTTGAAGTCGATCACCCGGCCTTCGCCGTCTTCCATCACGCCCTTGTCGAACACCTGGAAGAAAATCTCGTGCACGTCCGGGTGAGCTTTCTCCACCTCATCGAGCAGCACCACGCTGTAGGGTTTGCGCCGTACCGCTTCGGTCAGCACACCGCCTTCGCCGTAGCCGATATAGCCCGGTGGCGCGCCCTTGAGTGTGGACACGGTGTGGGCTTCCTGGAACTCGCTCATGTTGATGGTGATGACGTTCTGCTCGCCGCCGTACATGGCTTCGGCCAGGGCCAGGGCAGTTTCGGTCTTGCCCACACCCGAGGTACCGGCCAGCATGAACACGCCAATCGGCTTGCTCGGGTTGTCGAGACCGGCGCGGGAGGTCTGGATGCGCTTGGCGATCATTTGCAGGGCATGGTCCTGGCCGATGATGCGTTTCTTCAGGTGCTGGTCGAGGTTGAGCACGGTTTCCAGTTCGTTGCGGGCCATGCGGCCCACCGGGATGCCGGTCCAGTCGGCGACCACCGAGGCCACGGCCTGGTAATCCACGGTCGGCAGGATCAACGGGGTCTCGCCTTGCAGGGCGGTGAGGCGCTGTTGCAGATCGACCAGTTTTGCACGCAGTTCATCGTTGCCGCTGTCCACAACCCCGGCCTTCTCGCGCAGGGTTGCGCGGGTGGCGAGCAGCTCATCCACCAGGGTTTTCTCTTCGGCCCAACGGCTTTCCAGCGTGGTCAGACGCTCACGTTCGGCGGTCAGCAGCGCTTCGCTATGGGTTTGACGCGCTCCAATGGCAATGCCGATCGCATGCTCACGGGCGATGATTTGCAGCTCGGTTTCCAGGGCTTCGATACGGCGACGGCTGTCGTCCACTTCCGCGGGGACCGCGTGCAGGCTGATGGCGACGCGGGCGCAGGCGGTGTCCAGCAGGCTCACGGACTTGTCCGGCAACTGGCGCGCCGGAATGTAGCGGTGGGAGAGCTTCACCGAGGCTTCCAGAGCTTCGTCGAGGATCTGCACCTGGTGGTGTTTTTCCATTGTGGAAGCCACGCCGCGCATCATCAGCAGGGCCTTGTCTTCCGACGGCTCGGCAACCTGTACCACCTGGAAACGGCGGGTCAGGGCCGGGTCTTTCTCTATGTGCTTTTTGTACTCGGCCCACGTGGTGGCAGCCACGGTACGCAAGGTGCCACGGGCCAGGGCAGGCTTGAGCAGGTTGGCCGCGTCACCGGTGCCGGCGGCGCCACCGGCACCTACCAGGGTATGGGCTTCGTCGATAAACAGGATGATCGGCTTGGGTGAAGCCTGCACGTCTTCGATGACCTGGCGCAGGCGCTGTTCGAACTCGCCTTTCATGCTGGCGCCGGCTTGCAACAGGCCCACGTCGAGGCTGCGCAGTTCCACGTCCTTGAGCGCAGGCGGTACGTCACCGGCGACGATACGCAGGGCGAAACCTTCGACCACGGCGGTCTTGCCCACCCCGGCCTCACCAGTGAGGATCGGGTTGTTCTGGCGCCGACGCATGAGGATATCCACCAGTTGGCGAATCTCCTCGTCACGGCCCACGATTGGGTCGAGCTTGCCGCTGCGGGCCTGTTCGGTCAGGTCCACAGTGAAGCGCTTGAGCGCTTCCTGCTTGCCCATCGCGCTGGGCGCCATGGCACCGCTGGCCT
Organism: Pseudomonas sp. PA-7-1E; assembly: GCF_021605325.1. NCBI lineage: Bacteria > Pseudomonadati > Pseudomonadota > Gammaproteobacteria > Pseudomonadales > Pseudomonadaceae > Pseudomonas > Pseudomonas sp. PA-7-1E. The sequence goes on along the minus strand of NZ_WKFA01000003.1, from coordinate 102,087 downwards.
CGCCAGGGACGCCGGCATTGAAGCCATCGCTGGCGCTCAAGGCATTTTCTGGCGAGTCACCGACGTATTCATCAAAGCGCTCGCTCAGGGCCTCGGCCTTGATCTTGTCGAACTCGCCGGACAAACCCAGCAGCGCATGGCGCAGGCTCGGTGTCTTCAAGATGCCCAGCACCAGATAACCGGTGCGAACCTGGCTTTCACCGAACATCAGGCTGCCATACACCCAGCCGCGTTCCACGGCTTCTTCCACGTGGGACGACAGGTCGGTGATCGACGTCGAGCCACGCGGCAGGCGATCCAGGGCTTCGGTGAGGTCACGGGCCAGGCGCGCCGGCTCCACGTTGAACTGGCGGATGATGCGGTGCAGGTCCGAGTCCTGCAGTTGCAGCAACTGGTGAAACCAGTGGGCCAGTTCCACATACGGATTGCCCCGCAACTTGCAGAACACGGTGGCGGCTTCGATGGCTTTGTAGGCCACGCTGTTGAGTTTGCCGAACAGTGCGGCGCGACTGATTTCACCCATGCTCTGGATTCCTTGAGGTGGTGGCGTGGTCGGCGTAATGCCGGGCCAGGATTAGGTCGTTGGCGTCATGCGCAGGTTGGCCGAGCCAGGTGTTGAAGCCCAGGCGGAACTGGCCGTTGAGTTGCAGCGCCGGAACTTCGGGTTGTTGCAAAACCAGGTTCAAGTCCCAGTCCATTTCATGGCCCAGGTACTCGGCCACCCACGCCACCAGCTCGTTGAACGGCTGTTGGCCGGGCAGCATGCCCATGTAGTCATCCAGCGTGAGCGGGCCCAGGCGGATGCGGAATTTGTGCTGGCGGTCCCACACGTGGCTACCCAGGCAGAAGTCCACGCCCAACTGGTTGGCGCTGACCCCCACGCGGCTGCGTTCGGGCAGTTCCAGCCATTGGCCGACGTATTCCTCGATCTCTACCGGCAGGCCGAAGTACTCGCTGAGGATCGCTTTCAAGCCATCCGGGTAACGGGTTTGCGCCGACAGATGGCCGCTGTAATGCAGCTTCGCGGTATCGGGGATCAGCCCTTGATTGAGCAGGCTCGGCATCCCGCGGCCACTCAGGGCGGCGAGGCGGGCGGACCAGTAGTCATCGTCCGGGCGGTCATGGCTGACCGTTGGCCGCGCCTCGGCCCAGGCCCGATAGAACAGGGTCAGCAAGCGATGGTGGAACACATCCAGGAACTGCTTGCTGGTGCTGTCGGCGTTGTTGCGTTGGCGCTCGCGCACGTACTCGGTGATGTGCAGCGGCAGCGGCCCGTTGGGGCCGCCGAGGCCGAAAAAGAACTGCTCCAACCGCGCCGGCTTGCCGTCGCCACCGGGGTCGACCGAGGCGAGGGTGGCGGGTGCGAAGGTGCAATCGGCCTGCTGCCCCAGGCGCAGCGGGTCATCGGCCAGGCGTAGGGAATGGCCCAGGCGTGGCAGCTCGGGCGTTTCGCACTCGATGCGCCGCAATGCCTGGAAGAAGTCATATTCCCAGGGCTCCTGGTGCATCGCGTCCAGGGTTCTCACAGGGTCGGACGCCGTCCGGGCTTGGCTTTCCATCGCATGATCTCGCCGCGTTCGGTGGTACGGATTACCGTCTCGGTAAAGCTGTTGATCGACACGTAGCGTGCCAGGAAGCGCTCCAGCACTGCACCGAGCAGGAACACGCCGGTGCCGCGAAACGCGTTTTCATCGAACTCCAAGGTGATTTCCAGGCCGCGGCCAAACACAATCGGGCCAGGCATCGGCAGGCGTCGAGTCACCGCCTTGCTGCTGACTTCGCGCAGGCCTTCGATCTGCAATTGCAGGGCGGCGTCATTGCTGTCGCCGTACAGGCGCAGCAGTTCGCGCAAGGCGCCGGCGCCCTGGCCCTCTTCGCTCAAGGACAGGTAGTTGAGCGACAACTGGCTGATCAGGCGCCAGGCCTTGGCGTCATGCGCATGGCTGGCACGCGGGCGGCTTGGCCCGGCGACGCACCGCACGGCCAGTACCGGTGCACTGTCGGCCAGGGTGAAGTCGGTCTTGCCGTTGCCCACGCTCATGAACAGCGGCAGGTCCCGGTTGGTGCACAGTGCCGTCACGCCCAACTGGCGCAGGTCATGGCGATACGGCGCCTGGCGGCTGTCCACCAGGCTGACGAAGGTTTCACTGCCCACATAAGTGGAGCGCGGGCCATTGCGGCGCTGATCGCTGGACAGCACACGCGGCTCGCGGCGCACGCTGTAATACGCTTGGTCGCGGCCATAGCGCGACGGATCGCGCACCGCATAGAACGGCAAGAACGGCTGCTCCGGTCCGGTGCCATGGCCAGTAATGCCGCTCAAGGAGTGAATCTCGAAATCCATCGGCCGCGTACGGTCGGCGATCACGTGATGTTCATTGACCCGGTCGGACAAATGGATGCGGTCCACGCGCTTGGGGAACAGGTTGATGGCGGGCGTGCAGAACGGCAAGAACTGCGCCGCGCCGACACTGCCTTCCAGGCTCGGTTCGTGGCGGTCGAACAGCACGATCAGTTCCAGCTCCTGGCCGTCACACCGTTTGACCGCACGGCTCAACTCGGCGAACTCAACGAACAGGAAGCGATGGGGCAGGGCAAAGTATTCCTGCAACAGGCGATAGCCCTGGAACGCCCGCGCCACCACCGGCATGGCCGCATCGGCATCATCGAACCCCCGCGAGCGCAACGCGCCCTGGGGCAGGCGCTCGACCCAATCGCCACCGGGCTGGCGTGCAAACACCGCGCAGGCATTGCCCAGCAGTTGTTCGTAGAGGCGAAACGGTTGTTCATCAGCGCCGCTCAGGTACAGCGGCAAGGTATCCAGGTCGAGGCTGTTGAACGGCAGCTCGGCACCGGTGCGCAGGGTCAGGCGCAGGCCGGCCTTGGCTTTCGGTTCGCTGGCGGCCAGGCGCCCGAGCACGGCGGCGGGATTGCCGAAATATTCGGCGTTGCTGACCTGCAACGGCCACAGCGTCACCGGGTGCGCGGTGCGGTACTCGCAGCAGGTCTGGGTTTCACGACCCAGGGCGGCACGCAGCACCGTGTCACGGGGTAGCGGGAAACCGCCGGCCAGGGAGCCTTCATCGGGGTCGGTCTGCAATTGCACTACGGTCATCGACGGCGTCGGTGCCAGGTAGTGCGGGTAGGCGATTTCCAGCAAGTTGTGGGTGAAGGTCGGGTACTCGGCGTCGAGCTTGAGCTGCACGCGGGCCGTGAGATAGGCGAAGCCTTCAAGCAAGCGTTCGACGTACGGGTCGGCGCAGTCCATACCGGACAGGGTCAGCCGACTGGCGATCTTCGGGTATTCCTTGGCGAACTCGGCGGCGCTTTCGCGCACGTGGTGCAATTCCTGGTTGTACAGCTCCAGCAGGCGCGGGTTCATGGGCGTCTCCGCTGGTCGGCATTGAGCACGCGCACATGGCCGGACTCCAGGTCCACGTCGGTCTGCAACAGCAAACGCAACGGCACCGGCTGTGCCCACAGGTCGCCTTCAATTTCGAAACTCAGGGCGTTGTGATTCATCTCGCCATGGCCCATGCGCGCCTTGACTCGTAATGTGTGGCGCAAAATACGCGGCTCGAAAGTGGCGATGGCCTGGTAAATCAAGGCTTCCAGGGCTTTGATATCGACGCCCGAAGCGCTGTTGCCCGCCAGTGCCGGCAGGCCGTAATTGACCACCGAAGTGCCGGCCGGGGTGTGCAGCGTGGCATCGGTATCGAGTAACGAGGTGGTGTTAAGCAACCACGCCAGGTCACGCAGCACCGAGGCCTTCAATTGGGTCAGGGACAGCACGCGTTTGTCGGCGCTTTCCTTGGGGTTGGTCGGGTCGTCGTCGGTCAACCGGTCCAGCAGGGACGGTTGCAGACGGTCGCGGGAAGCGATTTCAGTTACCACCAAAGCAGCTCCACGGACGGGTGCGAGAGGGACACAATGGCCGTGGCACCGGGCCACGGCCACAAGGGCTATCAGCGTTTGGTGTTGGAACGGATGTTCCAGCCAAACTTGATGGCGCCGCCGTCTTTGGTGCCGTCGGCTTTCTGCGGCTGGTAGTCGACCATCACTTGGGCAAAGTTCAGGGTGACGTTTTCGGTCAGGCGATCATCGCTGCCCGAACCGCCGGTGCTCAAGGAGGTGACCAGCACTTCTTCCAGGTTGATCACCATGTACTCGACCTGGCTCTCGCCACCGGCCTTGCGCACGGTCAGCTTGACCTTGTCGATGTGCTTGCCGCTGGCGCAGTGCATCATCAGGTTGGGCGAAGCCTTGTCGACGTACTTGGTCAACGACAGGTCCTGGATATTCACCTTGCCCGCGCCGCCGCCGCCGCCGACGTGCATGTTGCCGGACTGGGACATGCCCCAGCTCCAGTTCAACACATCGATTTCGTCCTTGTGGGCCTTGTCCATGGACTCGCCCTTGATGTCGCCGATCTTGATGAAAATATCAACAGCCATGTTTTCTCCCTGTGTGGCCCATGCCACTTGATTGGGTGATCGTTCCCACGCTCTGCGTGGTAACGCATCCTGTGACGCTACGCGTCACCGGGACGCAGAGCGTCCCGGGCGGCATTCCCACGCGGAGCGTGGGAACGAGCTAGCTCAACCGTTACTTATGCGCTTTTTGCCGAAGGCAGTTTCGATACCAGGCGCAACGACACCGTCAGCCCTTCAAGCTGATAGTGCGGGCGCAGGTAGAACTTGGAGTTGTAATACCCCGGGTTGCCTTCGACTTCTTCCACGATCACTTCGGCCGCCGCCAACGGGTGCTGGGCCTTGGTGGTTTCGGTGGAGTGCGCCGGGTCGCCGTCGACGTAGTTGAGGATCCAGTCCTGCAACCAGCGCTGCATTTCGTCCTTCTCTTTGAAGGAGCCGACCTTGTCGCGCACGATGCACTTCAAGTAGTGGGCGAAACGGCAGGTGGCGAACAGGTACGGCAGGCGTGCGGCCAGGTTGGCGTTGGCGGTGGCGTCCGGGTCGTCGTATTCGGCAGGTTTCTGCAGCGACTGGGCGCCAATGAACGCGGCGAAGTCGGTGTTTTTCTTGTGCAGCAGCGGCATGAAACCGTTCTTCGCCAGTTCCGCTTCACGGCGGTCACTGATGGCGATTTCGGTCGGGCACTTCATGTCCACGCCACCGTCATCGGTAGGGAACGTGTGGGCCGGCAGGTTTTCCACTTCACCACCAGACTCGATGCCGCGGATGCGCGAGCACCAGCCGTAGTGCTTGAACGAACGGTTGATGTTCACTGCCATGGCGTAGGCGGCGTTGGCCCAGGTGTACTTGGAACTGTCGGCGCCGTCGGTGTTTTCTTCGAAAGCGAAGGCTTCCACCGGGTCGGTCTTGGCGCCGTACGGCAGGCGTGCCAGGAAGCGCGGCATGGTCAGGCCGATGTAGCGCGAGTCTTCCGATTCACGCAGCGAGCGCCAGCCGGCGTATTCCGGGGTGGTGAAGATCTTGGTCAGGTCGCGTGGGTTCGACAGTTCCTGCCACGAACCCATGCCCATCACGGTCGGCGAGGCCGCAGCGATGAAAGGCGAGTGCATGGCGGCGCAGACTTTCGACAGCTCGCCCAGCAGTTCCACGTCGGGCGGCGACTGGTCGAAGTAGTAGTCACCCACCAGGCAGCCGTAAGGTTCGCCACCGAACTGGCCGTATTCTTCTTCGTACATCTTCTTGAAGATCGGGCTCTGGTCCCACGCAGTGCCCTTGAATTTCTTCAGGGTCTTGTGCAGGTCTGGCTTGGAGATGTTGAGCACGCGAATCTTCAGTTGCTCATCGCTCTCGGTGTTATTGACCAGATAATGCAGGCCACGCCAGGCGCTTTCCAGTTGTTGGAAATCCTGGTGGTGGATGATCTGGTTGACCTGGGCGGTGAGCTTGGCGTCGATGGCGGCGATGATCGATTCGATCGACTTGATCGCGTCGTTGGACACCAGGTCGGTTTGCGCCAGGGCCTGTTCAGCCAGGGTGCGCACCGCGGTTTCAACGGCTTCGCGGGCACGCTCGGTCTTGGGCTTGAATTCTTGCAGCAGCAGGTTCGCGAACTCGCTGGCTTCTTCGGTGGTACCCAGGATCTGGCTGCCTTCGCGGGCGGTATTGTCCGTCATGATTACTGCTCCCCTGCAGGCTTGGGCGCGCTGGCAAGTGCCTGAAGCAATGCCGGGTCCTTGATCGCCTTCATGATGATTTCTTCAGCGCCAGTCTTGCCGTCCATGTAGGTCAGCAGGTTGGCCAATTGGGTGCGGGCTTCGAGCAGCTGGTTCAGCGAGTCGACCTTGCGGGCCACGGCGGCCGGGCTGAAGTCGTCCATGCTTTCGAAGGTGATGTCCAGGCTCAGGTTGCCTTCGCCTGTCAGCTCATTGGGTACGTGGAACGCGACGCGTGGCTGCATGGCCTTGAGGCGTGAGTCGAAGTTGTCGACGTCCACCTCAAGGAACTTGCGGTCGGCCACGGGTGCCAGCGGCTCGGCAGGCTTGCCGGCGAGGTCGGCCATCACGCCCATCACGAAGGGCAGCTGGACCTTTTTCTCGGCGCCGTAAAGCTCGACGTCGTACTCGATCTGCACTCGAGGCGCACGGTTGCGCGCGATGAATTTCTGAGAACTTTGCTTCGCCACGTTGCTGCTCCTGGTCGCTTGAGCGACGGTGTTGTTACTGCACGGTCCGGCGGCTTACTCGCTGTCGGGGCCGCGCAGGTTTTCAAATTGGGACATGCCATCGGGAATCAGATTGCGAACGATGGCCGCAAAGTCGGCATGTACCAGATTCTTGGCTCGGTTCAACAGCACCGGCAGCGGGCTCGAAGGCTCGTGGCGGGTGTAGTACGCAAGGATTTTGTCGAGGCTGCGCAGCACATCGTCGCGGGTGGCGATGTCGCCCGTCGGGCGAGGGGCTGCGGGCGCGGCGGCGTCGACCGAGGGGGCATTGTCTTCACTGACGGCCTCGGGATCGCTGCTGCTGTCGGTGCCTGGCACCGCTTGATTGAGAAGTTGCAGGGCCTGTTTGAGCGGCTGCTTCAAGGCGCTGAGGTCCACGCCCTGGGCGGAACCGACTTGGTCATTGACCTGTTGCTCAATGGCCTCGCACGCCGTGCGCGCCGCGCTCAAGGCGTCGCGGGTGGCTTGCAGTTGTTCGGGGTCGCTGTCCAGGAACGCGGCGTTGAGTTGCTGGTTGCCCAACTGCTCATCGGCAAAACTCTGCAGGCCGCTGGCGTTGAGCGCGGCGCGCAGGCTCACGAGCCCGAAGGTGCGCGAGCGTGTCAGGATGCTTTCGCGCAGCAGCCGAATATTGGTTTCGCAGGTCAGGCCGGTAAGGGCGTTGATGCGCACGGTGGGGTCGTTGTCATCGTCGGCATCCAGGCGCGGGTGCAGATCGGCCCAGTATTGGCGCAGCAAGGCGTTGATCAGCGTGAGGACTTCGGCCAGCCCGGCCACACCCTGGAGGGCGAGGGTGCTTTGCAGCAGAAAGTGGGTGATGCGCAGGTCTTTGCTGCGCTGCAACAGGTCGAGGCTTTGCTGCTGGATGCTGCGCCACTCGGGCGGCTCAGCGGGCAGGATCGAGTCGCCCATGCTGCGTTCGGGTTGGCCCTTGGCATCACGTTCCAATTGCAGAAATTGCGCGTCATATTCCATGTCCTCGCCACAAGGCGACGTCGCGGAAACGGCGGTGAGCAGCAACGGCACATCCACTGAATTCGATCTCCTTATCGGCCCGCTGGATGGCGGGCAATTCATGCACTAGTTGCGTAATGAACTTTGCATGTTTTCTTGGTCATACACTCAGCGCGCCACTACCGTGCCATCACTGATGTTCAAGAAGTTGTGCATTTTTGGTGTAGTACTTATGGCTTGTCAAGGTAAGCTATTCGCCCTCTGTGACAGATGTGCGGTGTTTAACAACCTGCGCGACTGGCGAGTCGAAAGGCGCGCCCAGAGCGGATTTTTGTCATGGAAGCCAGTTAAGATCAGCGATCATGCTGGTAAAAGCAGATTTTGGCGGTCGTTTGTACGACAGGACGGGACTCTCCAGGGCGGTGCTGCCTCCTGGGTAGACTGCGCGCGATGTATCAGCAAGGAGGCAAGATGTCGCTGTGTTTGACTATCACTAGTTATCACAAGATCACCCCTGGGCAATGCCCCGAAAAGTCCATGGATCAGGGCGTGATGGCTATTGGCCGCAGTTCTGACAATGACTGGGTATTGCCCGACCCTGAGCGTCTCGTCTCTTCGCAACATTGCGTTATTCAATACAAAGATGGCCGTTATTACTTGACCGATAACAGCACCAATGGTGTGGAGTTGGTCAAGGCGGGTATTCGTATGCGTCGGGGTAACAGCGAGCCGTTGCAAGATGGTGAGTTGATCCGCATCGGCGATTACGAAATCCAGGCGCGTATCGACTTCAACGTGCAGGCCATCGACAGCCAGCCATTTGCCGGTGACTCACCCAACAGCTTTGAAGCGCTGATGGGCGCCGTGGCGAGCCAACCTGCGCCCACACCGATGATCGCGCCGCAGTTCCAGGGCGCCTCGGCTATGGAAACCTTGCCAGACCTGTTCGACTTCCTCAGCCCCACCGCCGTGCCGCCGCCCACCGTGGCGGACCATGTGCCGTCCGAGCAACACGATTTTCGCCCCCCGGCTCCAGTGGCCGTACCGGCGCCCGAAAAGCCATTGGTGCAAGGCTCGGTGATTCCCGAAGACTGGGACCTGTTCAGCGACGCGCCCGCACCCGTCGTCAATGCTGCGCCCGCCCCAGCACCGATCCTCCCGCCGCCGCCCGTGGTCGAGCCTGTTGCGCTCCCCGTGGCCAATGCCGAGCCACCACCGGACCTCCTGCAAGCCTTCCTGCGCGGTGCGGGCCTGGACCAGTTGCGCCTGGACAAAGCCGACGCCTGCGCGCAGATGGAAAGCATCGGCCGCAGCTACCGGCTGATGGTCGAGGGCCTGATCGACGTATTGCGCGCCCGTGCCAGCCTCAAGGGCGAGTTCCGCATGCAGCAGACAATGATCCGCCCCGCCGAAAACAACCCATTGAAATTCGCCCCGAATGCCGATGAAGCGTTACTGCTGTTGCTGCGTCATGGCAACCAGGCGTTCATGGCGCCGGACCTCGCCGTACGTGACAGTTTCGACGACCTGCGCGCCCACCAGTTGGCCGTGATGGCTGGCGTGGAAGCGGCGATCAAGCACCTGCTCACGCGCTTTGAACCGGCGCAGTTGGAGGAGCGCATGGGCAAACCCGGCGGCCTCTCCAGTCTCTTTAATGGTTCGCGCCAGGCCCAGTACTGGCAGCAGTTCACCGAGCTCTACAGCAACATTTCCCGCGAGGCCCAGGACGATTTCCAGGACTTGTTCGGTCGTGAATTCAGCCGGGCCTACGAAGAACACAGTGCACGACAGCGACGCTGAAAACGCCTCGCACCAATGGATAAAACGGATAGCTAAATACGTCATTGAGGACGCAGGATGATTCCCAGGTTTTTACTCGCAGCCGCCACCGCGCTGCTGCTGACGGCGTGTGCCAACGACACTGCCAAACCCCAGGCGGCTGCCGAGGCTGAAGCTGACACGGCCGCCGTTGAGCTGCATTTTCACGCGATTGCCGGGCTTAACCCTGGTGCCAACGGCCAGGCCGCGCCGGTGCGGGTGCGCATTTTCGAATTGAAAAACGCCGCGACCTTTTCACGCTCCGATTACTTCGCCCTGGCTGACCGTGCGCAATCCACCCTCGGCCTCGACCTGCTGGACCAGGACGAAGTGATGGTGCAGCCCGGCCAACAACTGAGCCTGCAGCGCGATCTCGACCCGTCCACGCGCCAGATCGGCTTGCTGGTGGGCTACCGCGAGTTGGACCGTGCGCAATGGCGCACGGTCATCAACGTGCCGCCGCGCCAATACAGCGAATACCAGATCAGCCTCGACGTGCATGCCGTGCGCGCCGACGTCGTGGCTTCCCCATCCAGCCCAGCCCAATAACAAGCAATCGGAGCCCCCATGTCCTGGAACAATCGCGTGGTCTGGTCGGAAGGCATGTTCATCGGAACGCAGCACTTCCAGCAGCATGACCGTTACCTGGAAAACCTGATCGACGCCCGCAGCCGCCCGTTGTCGGCGGGTGCCTGGGGATTCTCCGAGCTGCTGATCGACCAGGGCCTGCTGGCCCAGGGCAAGCTGGCGATCGTGTCGGCCTGCGGCCTGTTGCCCGATGGCACGCCGTTCAATATTCCCCAGGACGACCTGGCGCCGAGCCCGTTGAATATCGACGACAACCTGCGCGACGGCCTGGTTTACCTGGCCCTGCCGCTCAAGCGTGCCGGCGCCCGTGACACGGTGGACGAGGGCGAGGCCCTGGAAGCCGCGCGCTACGTGAGCCAGGTGCGTGAAGTGCGCGACGACAACGCCCCGTTCGAAAACCGTGCACCGGTGGCCGTGGGGTCGCGGGCGTTGCGCCTGCTGACGGCGCAGGACGGCATCAGCGACTACGCGGCCATCGGCCTGGTACGCATCAAGGAAAAGCGTGCCGACCGTGCGTTGGTGCTCGATGACACTTACATCCCGCCCGTGCTGGACGTGGCCGCGAGCAAACCGCTGACGGCCTTTCGCAGTGAACTGCTGGGCCTGTTGCACCAGCGTGGCGAAGCCCTGGCCGGCCGCGTGGTGGCCTCGGGCGCCGGTGGTGCCTCGGAGATCGCCGACTTCATGCTGCTGCAACTGGTCAACCGCGCCCAGCCGCTGATCCAGCACTTCAGCCAGTTGAGCCCGTTGCACCCGGAGCGCTTCTTCAGCGAACTGGTCAGCCTGGCCGGTGAGTTTTCCACCTTCTCAACCTCCAGCCGTCGCCCCCAGGAATACCCGCAGTACCAGCACGATGACTTGGCCCTGAGCTTCATGCCGGTGATGGCGGCCTTGCGTGAGGCGCTGTCGATGCTCATCGACAGCAAGGCCACGCCGATCCCGATTGTGGAGAAAGCCTACGGCATCCATGTGGCGATGTTGGCCGACAAGACCCTGCTCGACAACGCCAGTTTCATCCTCGTGGTACGCGCCGATGTGCCCGGCGAAACCCTGCGTGCGCGTTTCGGCCAGCAGAGCAAGGTCGGCTCGGTGGAGCACATCCGCGACATGGTCAACCTGCAACTGCCGGGCATCGGCCTGCAGCCGTTGCCGGTGGCGCCGCGCCAATTGCCTTACCACGCCGGCAGCACCTACTACGAGCTGGACCGTGGCAGCGAGCACTGGCAGCAGCTGAATAATTCCGGCGGTTTCGCCTTCCATATCGCCGGGCAGTTCCCGGGCTTGAACCTGGCCTTCTGGGCGATCCGAGGATAATTGGCGATGCATCCCAATGATGATGACCGCACCCAGTTCATGCCGCGCCCGGGTGGCCGAGAACCTGCCCCCGCGCGTGCCGAACCTGCGCCGCTGTCGATGCCGGCTGCGCCGATCCTCACCGGCAAGAGCCAGGGCCTCAACCCGCTGGAAAGTGCCGCCGGCCCGTTGCTGGCGTTGTTGACGCGGTTGCGCAACACCATCGCCCATCCCGCGCCGGCCAGCCTGCGCGCGCAGTTGCTGGCGTACCTGCGCCAGTTCGAAGAACGCGCCGAAGCCGCCGGTGTGGCACGCAATGAAGTGCTGTTGGCCCGTTACGCGCTGTGCACTGCCTTGGATGAAGCGGTGCTGAGCACGCCGTGGGGCAGCACCAGTGACTGGGGTAAGCAGAGCCTGCTGATCACCGTGCACAACGAAGCCTGGGGGGGCGAAAAGGTTTTCCAGTTGCTTGACCACTGTCTGCAAAGCCCACGGGAACGCCTGTACCTGCTGGAGCTGTTGTACCTGTGCATGTGCCTGGGTTTTGAAGGGCGTTACCGGGTGATGACCGACGGGCGCAGCCAGCTGGAAGCCTTGCGCGAACGCACCGCCGCAGCGATACGCAGCGCCCGTGGCGAGCACGAGCGTGAGCTGTCGCCGCACTGGCGCGGTGTGACCGTGGCCCGTGATCGCCTGGCGCAATTCATGCCGCCATGGATTGCCGTGGCGATTGGCTTGGCGCTGCTGTTGGCGTTGCTGTTCGGCCTGCGCCTGAAGCTGGCCTCGGACGCCGAGCCGGTGTTCAAGAATATTCATGCCCTGGGCGAGATCCCGGTGCAGGCCATCGACCGTCCGGTGGCGCAGCCCAAAGTGATTGAGCGCCCACGCCTGGCCGGGTTCCTGGCCGATGACATCAAGGCCGGCCGCGTGGCGGTGGAAGACAAGGTTGACCGCTCTGTGGTGACCATTCGTGGCGATGAGCTGTTCGCCTCGGCCAGCTCCAGCATCGTCGATGACTACCAGCCGCTGATGCTGCGCATCGCTGACGCCATTCGCAAGGTCAAGGGCCAGGTGCGTGTCACCGGGCACAGCGACAACCGCCCGATTGCCACGTTGCGCTTCCCGTCCAACTGGGCGTTGTCCGAAGCCCGGGCCAAGTCGGTGCTGGAGATTCTCGCGGCCAAGACCGGCCAGGCCGAGCGCTTCAGTGCCGAAGGCCGCAGCGACACGGAGCCGTTGGCCACCAACAGTACTGCCGAAGGCCGTGCCCGCAATCGTCGGGTTGAAATCACCGTATTGGCGGAGGGCGTCGAGTGAAGGCGTTTTTCAGTTTCATGATTCGCTGGGTGATCCCCGTGCTGGGCCTGATTGCCCTGAGCCTGATCATCTGGTTTGTTGGCCCGCTGCTGGACGTGCTGGTGCCCGAAGGGCGCCGTTGGGCGCTGATCGTGCTGGTGTTTGCGCTGTGGGTGGCCTACCGCGTGTTCCGCATTATCCAGGCCCGTCGCCAAGCCGCCGAAGTGATGCGCAGCCTGGCCGCAGAAACCCCGGTCGACCCCAACAGCGTTGCGACCGCCGAAGAGCTGTCCACGCTGCGCCAGCGCATGGACGAAGCCCTGGCACTGCTGAAAAAGGCCAAGCTGGGCGGCGATGAGCGCCGCAACCTCTACGAGTTGCCGTGGTACGTGATCATCGGCCCGCCGGGCTCGGGCAAGACTACCGCGCTGGTCAATTCCGGGCTGCATTTCCCGCTGGCGGCGCAATTGGGTGCCGGTGCGGTGCGGGGCGTGGGTGGTACGCGCAACTGCGACTGGTGGTTTACCGACCAGGCCGTATTGCTCGACACCGCTGGCCGCTATACCACCCAGGACAGCAACTCCACGGTGGACAAAGCCGCCTGGCTGGGCTTTCTCGACTTGCTGAAAAAGCAGCGTTCGCGCCGGCCGATCGACGGGGCGTTTATCGCCATCAGCCTCTCGGATCTGCTGCTGGGCACCGACGCCGAGCGCGCAGCCCATGCCGCCGCGATTCGCCTGCGCATCCAGGAGTTGTATACGCAGCTGGGCGTGCGTTTCCCCATCTACCTGATGCTCACCAAGCTCGACCTGGTGCCGGGCTTCATGGAGTTCTTCGACAACCTGAGCAAGGAAGAGCGCGCCCAGGTGTGGGGCATGACCTTTGCCCTGGACGACGGCAAAAACAGCGACAGCCCGCTGGCGCACCTGCAAAGCGAGTTCGCGGGCTTGGAGCAGCGTCTCAACGAACGCCTGGTCGAGCGCTTGCAGCAGGAACGCGACCCGGCACGACGCGACCTGATCTACGGCTTCCCGCAGCAGTTCGGCGCGCTGAAAGATTGCCTGCAAAGCTTCCTCGAAGGCGTGTTCAAACCCAACGCTTTTGAAGAGCGCGTGTTGCTGCGTGGCGTGTACTTCACCAGCGGCACCCAGGAAGGCAGCCCGATTGACCGCCTGATCGGTGCCATGGCCCAGAGTATGAACCTGGACCGCCAGCACCTGGCGCGCCAGAGCGGTACCGGGCGCAGTTACTTCATCGAAAAACTCTTCACCGCCGTGGCCTTTGCCGAGCGTGGTTTGGTGGGTGTGAACCCGAAGGTCGAACGGCGTCGCAAGTGGATTGCGCGTGGAGTGCTGGCGGCCACCGTCGCGCTGGTGGTGGTGGTCAGCAGCCTGTGGTGGGTGAGCTATCGCGCCAACCAGGCGTATATCGCCCAGGTCGATCAGAAGGTCGCGCCCCTGGGCCAGACCGTACAGAACCTGAGTCCGGCACAACGGGAAGTGCTCGCCGTGCTGCCGTTGCTCAATGCGGTGAAGAACCTGGCGGGGGATTCGCCGAGCTGGTCCGAAGGGCTGGGGCTGTACCAGGGCGATATGCTCGAAGCCGAGTCCGCCAGCGTGTACCGCAAACTGTTGATCGCCGTGTTCGCGCCACGCCTGGTGACGCGTATCGAAGAGCAACTGCACGGCGGCGGTAACTCGGACTTTCTCTACGAGGGCCTCAAGGCTTACCTGATGCTCGCCGACACCGAGCATTACGACCCCGACTTCATCAAGGCCTGGATCGCCCTGGACTGGGACCGCAACCTGCCCCGCGACCTGCCGGCCGACCAGCGTCAGGCCCTGGCCGGGCACTTGCAGGCGCTGTTCGAACGCCACCCGCCGAGCGCACGCCTGGACCCACGGCTGATCGACGATTTGCGTCGGCAGTTGCAGCAATTGCCGGTAGCCCAGCGCGTGTACGACCGCGTCAAGCGCCAGAAACTGCCCGAAGGTATCCCGGACTTTCGCCTCAACGAAGCCGCCGGTCGCGATGCCGCGCTAGTGTTCAGCCGCAAGAGCGGCAAGCCGTTGGGTGAGCCGTTGAGTGGTTTCTTTACCGCCAAGGGCTATCGCCAGGCGTTCTTGCTCAGCAGCTTGAACCAGACCGGCACCCTGGCCGAAGAGCAATGGGTGCTGGGCCATGAACAGGCCGACCAGCAGAACGTGGTGAGCCTGGCCGCCGACGTGCGCCGCTTGTACTTCCAGGATTACCAGCGCCAGTGGGACGCGTTGCTCGCCGACATCGACTTTGTGCCGATCACCAGCGTGGCCCAGGCCGCCGATGTGCTGCGGGTGATTTCCGGTCCCACCTCGCCGCTGAAAAAGCTGCTGGTGGCGGTTGCCAGGGAAACCGACTTGCAAGCCGAAGAACGCCAACTGGCCGCCAAAGGCGTGCCGGTGGAAGGCGGCGTGGACAAGCTCAAGGAACGCCTCGGCAGTTTGCTGGGCGATGCGCAACCGACGGCGAATGCACCGGCACCGGCGGATGATCCGGTGACCGCGCACTTTGCCGAACTCAACAGCATCGTCAGCAAAAACGAAGGTGAACCGGCGGCCATCGACGGCCTGCTGTCGGACATGAATGCACTGTATGTGCAGGTCAGCGCCATGGTCGGTGCCAGCGGCGATGCCTTGCTCGGTGAGGCCAAGAACCAGGCGGCGGCTGCCGCCACGCGGGTTAGCCTGAACGCCGAGCGTCAGCCGCCGCTGGTGCAGGGCATGGTCAAGTCAGTGGTCAATTCCACCACCAACAGCATGATGGGCGGGGTGCGTAACCAGCTGAACGCGGCCTGGGTCAGTGAGGTGGTCAACGTGTATCGCCAGTCGTTGGCCGGGCGTTACCCGATGTCGCCGGGCAGTGCGCGGGACGCCACCCTGGATGACTTCGGCCAGTTCTTCGGCGTGGGCGGGGTGATGGACAACTACTTCCGCAAATACCTGCAGCCCTATGTGGACACATCGGCACAGACCTGGCGCTGGCAACCTGGGGCGGCGCAGAAGCTGGGGATTGCTCCTGGCGTGCTGCAAACCTTCCAGCGTGCGGCGTCGATTCGGGACGCGTTCTTCCGCTCCGGTGGCACCCAACCCATCGTGCGTTTCGAACTCAAGCCGGTGTCGATGGACCCTACCATCACTCAGTTCCTGCTTGACCTGGACGGCCAGCAATTGAGCTACGACCACGGCCCGAGCCGCCCGGTAGCGATGCAATGGCCGAACCCCGGCAGCATTGGCGTGGTGCGTATTTCTATCATGCCGCCGTCGGCCAGTGGTCGCTCCGGCATCACCCTGGACGGCCCGTGGGCCTGGTTCCGTCTGCTGGAGCAATCAGACCTCACCGCAGGCAACTCGCCGGACCGTTTCAACCTGCGCCTGCGGGTCGATGGCGCGAGCATCGCCTACGAGTTGCGCGCCAACAGTGCGTTCAACCCGTTCAAGAGCCGCGTGCTCAGCGGCTTCAGCCTGCCGGAGCGGCTATGACGGCCCTGGGTTTCTACGGCAAGTTGGCCAGCCGCGGGGACTTCGTCAGCCGCGCCTTGCCCCAGAGCTTTATAGGCCCGTGGGACAGCTGGCTGGCAGCGGGTTTGCTCGCCAGCCAGAACAGCCTCGGCGCTGACTGGCTGAATGCGTACCTGGTCAGCCCGTTGTGGCGCTTTGTGCTGGCGCCGGGCGTGTGCGGGCCGGATGCGGCGGCGGGCGTGGTGATGCCGAGCATTGACCGGGTCGGGCGGTATTTTCCGCTGGCGGTGGTGACCTTGCTGGATCACGACACCAACCCGGCGTCGCTGGTGGGCGGTTCGGACGCCTGGTTCGAGCAGGCTGAAACCTTGTTGCTCAGCACCCTCGACAGCGGCGCGACCTTCGAAAGCTTCAACGCCGGGCTCGACGAGTTGGGCGTGCCGGCCAGCGAGCCGCGGGCGGTGGACAGCCGTTTCGCCGGCCTGCAAAGGGTGGCAGCCACCGTGCCGCACCAGCGTATGACCGCACTGGCCGAACAGGCGTGCGAGGGCGCAAGCCTGTGGTGGGGGCGAGGTTCGCAGCGTATCTCCCCCGGTTTATTACGGTGCCAGGGCCTGCCTGCCGCCAGCGATTTTGCGCAGTTTTTGCTCGGACAAGAAGGTGTGGTGTAGATGGGCGTGACGTACGAATCCGCGAGCAAAAGCCATGTGGGCATGGTTCGCCAAGTCAACGAAGATGCCTTTCTGGACCTGCCGGAAAACCGCTTGTGGGTGGTGGCCGATGGTATGGGCGGGCACGCGGCGGGGGACTATGTCAGCAGCCTGATCGTCGATAGCCTGCGCCATGTGCCGCTGGGCCGCTCCCTGGACGAATACTCGGCGGCGCTGCGCAATGACCTGCTGCGCATCAACGCGGCCGTGCGCGAAGAAACCGCCAACCGTGGCGTGACCATGATGGGCAGCACCGTGGTGGTGTTCGCCGCACGCGGCTTGCGCGGGGTGTGCCTGTGGGCCGGCGACAGTCGCCTGTACCGCTTGCGCGACGGCGTGCTGGAAAGCATTTCCCGCGACCACAGCTACGTACAAGACCTGCAAGACAGCGGCCTGCTCAGCGAAGCCGACGCCCGCACCCACCCGCGCTCCAATATCGTCACCCGCGCCATTGGCGTTGAGGCCCAGTTGAACGTCGCCTCGGTGGACCTGTTGATCGCTCCCGGCGACAGCTATTTGCTGTGCAGTGATGGCCTCAACAAGACCGTCGAAGACCATGAAATCCGCGACGTGCTCAGCCATGACGCGCCGGATGAAATCGTGCGCAGCCTGGTGCACTTGGGGCTCAATCGCGGCGCACCAGACAACATCACCACCCTCGTCGTGAAGGTCTCGTCATGAACATCGTCATCCCGGGTTATGACATCGAAGGTGAGATTGGCGAAGGCGCCATGGCCAGCGTGTACTTGGCGACCCAGCGCTCGCTGGAGCGCAAGGTGGCGTTGAAGGTGATGGCGGCAGCGCTGGCGGCCGACCCGAGTTTCTGCGAACGCTTCCTGCGCGAGGGCAAGACGCTGGCGCGTTTGTCACACCCGCACACGGTGACCATCCATGACATCGGCAACGTCGGTGAGCTGTATTACATGGCCATGGAATACTTGCCCAATGGCACGCTCAAGGAGCGCATTGCTGCTGGGCTGACCCCGGAGCAGGGCGTGACGCTCATCCGCCAGATTGCCTCGGCCCTGGGCTATGCCCATGCCCAAGGGCTGGTGCACCGCGACGTCAAGCCGGCGAACATTCTGTTCCGGGCCGATGGCACGGCGGTGTTGTCGGACTTCGGGATTGCCAAGTCGCTGGACGATCGCACCCAATTCACCCAGGCCGGGTTTGCCGTGGGCACGCCGAGCTACATGAGCCCCGAGCAGGCGCGGGGTCAGGAGATCGATGGCCGCGCCGACCTCTACGCGCTGGGCGTGGTGCTGTATGAAATCCTCGTCGGCAAGCTGCCTTACAACGGCACCGATGCGCTTTCCACCGCTCTGGCGCACTTGACTGAACCCTTGCCGGAATTGCCGGTGCATCACGGGCGCTACCAGGGTGTGCTGCGCAAGTTGTTGGCCAAGGACCCGGCGGAGCGTTATCCGGATGCGGCAGCGTTGTTGTTGGCGCTGGATCAACTGCCTGCTGATGAATCGGATGCCACGCTGGTACGGCCGCTGCCGATTCCATTGAGCGTTGATCTGGCGGGCATCACGCCTGTCACCATCGACATTCCGACGGATAAACCGCAACCGCAGCCAATAGTGCGTCAACCGGTGGTCACGCCGACGCAGCACAATGCTCCGTCCGAGCAGCGCCGTGGGCCGGTATTGGCCTTGGCCGCTGTGGCGGTCGCCGTCGCGTTGGCCATTGGCGGCGCCAGCTACTGGTGGTTGAACGGCGGCGATGAACCGGCCAAGCCGCCAGCCGCCGTGGCGCCCAAGGTGACGCCGCCCGTGGCTGTCGCTGAAGTGGATGGCGGTCAGCGCCCGTTGCTGATGGCAGGCAAGAAAACCTTGTTCCAGCGTGTACTCAGCAAACCCGGCGCCCAGCTTTCAGTGGACGCTGGGAGCCCGCCGGGTAGAGCGCTGCCGGCGTTTTCCGTGCTCTACGTGTATCAGCGCAAAGAAGTCGATGGCAGCCCGTGGGTGCGCGTCGGCGCCGCTACCGATGGTCGCAGCGACGGTTGGCTGCCGGCCTCCCAGGTCAGCGACTGGAAACAAAGCCTGGTGCTCAAGTTCACCGAGCGCTCAGGCCGGGCGCCCGTGATGTTCCTGCGCCAGCCCGGTGAGGTGGAAAAACTACTGGCTGACCCTGCTGCAGCGAAAAGCGCCTTGGCCAAGGCGCAGAACAACCGAGAAGACAACCAGCAAGTCCTGGCCCTGGAACCCACCGCCAGCGCGGTGCCGCAGAACCAGTTCTACCTGTTGCCGATCTTCGATTCCAAAGAGAGCTTCGACGACAACGGCCAGCCGGTGCAGTTGCTCAACGTGGCCTCCATCGACCCAGGCAGCCGCGCCGCTGCCAGACCGGCCAGCCCGACGCTCAGCGCGAATGCCGACGCATTCCGCACGGCGGTGGTGCTGGTGGTGGACACCACCGTGTCGATGCAGCCCTACATCGACCAGATTCGCGACGTGGTGCATGAGCTACAAACCCGCATTGCCGAGCGCGGCGAGTTGGACAGCGTCAGCTTCGGCATGGTCGGCTTTCGCAGCAGCATCCAGAAAACCCCGGGCCTTGAGTATGTCGCCAAGACCCTGATCAGCCTCGACCAAGGTCGCGACCCGCAGCGCTTCCTGGATATGGCGCGCCAGGTCAAAGCGTCGACGGTGTCCAGCCACTCGTTCAACGAAGATGCGTTTGCCGGGGTGATGCAGGCAGTGGACGGCATGGATTGGTCCGGCTACGGCGGGCGCATCATCCTGCTGGTTTCCGATGCCGGCGCGCTGCGCAAGAACGACCCGTTCGCCGCCACCCAGATGAACGAAGCGGAAGTGCGCCAGGCGGCGCTGGGCAAGCAGATCAAGATCTACGCGCTGCACCTGCGCACCGATGCCGGCAAGAAAACCCATGCCGGCGCCGAGAGCCAGTATCGCGTCCTCACCGCCGACGCCAACCCGCAGATCGGCGACCTGTACACGCCGGTGCCAGGGGGCGATGTGCGCAAGCTGGGTGAGCGCGTCGATGAGATCGGCACGGTGTTCGCCAACCTGGTGCATCAGGTGCGCAGCAACACGCCGCAGCCCGTGCCGTTGCTCAGTGCCGCGCCGAGCCTGGCGGACAAGTCCGCCGCCGTCGGCTATGCCATGCACATGGACTTTCTCGGGCGCAAGACCGCGAGCCAGGCACCGCAATTGGTCAGCGCCTGGACCGCTGATCGTGACCTAACCAACCCGGCGCTGCCAGCGTTCCAGGTGTGCGTGATGTTGACCAAGCTGCAACTCAACGACCTGCAACAATCGTTGAAGTTGATCGTGGATGCAGCGCGCAAAACACAAAGCTCGCCCAAGGATTTCTTCCAGGAGATCGCCAGCGCCTCGGCCTATATGAGCCGCGACCCGCAGGCCCTGCGCAAGGGCGGCAACCTGGCTGACGGCGGCCTGCTCGGTGAATACCTGGAGGGCCTACCGTACCGCAGCAAGTCGCTGAACATGACCCAGGACCTGTGGTTGTCATTGAGCGTGGCCGAGCAGGAAGACTTTATCGACGAGCTGGATTCGAAAATCCGCCTGTATGAAACCTTCCATAACGACGTGGCCAACTGGGTCCGTTTCGGCGATGCCGAACCGGGCGATGCGTTGTATCGCGTGCCGCTGTCGACGCTGCCGTAATGTTGAACCTGAGCGCGGTGCACAAGAGCCGGGGCGTCGGTAGCCAGCGCTACAGCCTGGCGATCCCTGCGTTGCAGCTGGGCGCGGGTGAACAACTGGCAATTGTCGGCCCCAGTGGTTGCGGCAAGAGCACCTTGCTCGACCTGCTGGCGCTGGTGTTGGCGCCGGATCAGGTGGGGCAGTTTGCATTCAACCAACACGACGTCGGCGCGCTGTGGCGTGCCGACCGGCAATCGGCGCTGGCCGCGTTACGCAGCCAGCACTTGGGCTATGTGCCGCAGACCGGGGGGTTGCTGGGGTTTCTGGACGTGCGCGGCAATATCGCGCTGTCGCGCCAACTGCTGGGCTTGCAGGACGACGGCCGCGTGGCGCGCCTGGCTGAGCAGTTGCAGATCAGCGATCAGTTGGCCAAGCGCCCGGCGGCGTTGTCGGTGGGCCAACGCCAGCGGGTCAGCTGTGCGCGGGCTCTGGCCCATGGGCCGCAACTGGTGCTGGCTGATGAGCCGACGGCGTCCCTGGACCCGCTCAACGCCGAGCGCGTGATGCAGGCGCTGCTGGCCCAGGCCCGCGAACACCGTACGGCCTGTGTGATCGCCACCCATGACGAACCGCTGGCCCGCGCCAGTGGCTTGCAGGTGCGGCGTATCAGTTGCCAGCGCGACCCAGACGGCGGCGTCACCGCAACCCTCGGGGAGGCGTGCTGATGCGCATCGGCCTGGTTGCTTCGCTTGCGTGGCAGGACTACCGCAACGATGGGTGGCTGTCGGCCTGTTCGGTGTTGGCATTGGTGGCGGTTATCGCGCCATTGCTGGTGTTATTCGGGCTGAAATTTGGACTGGTTAGCAGTTTGACCGAACGCTTGGAGACCGACCCCGCCAGCCGTGAAATCATCCCGTTGGGCGGTGGTCGATTCAGCGCGGCGTTTATCGCGCAGCTGGGTGAGCGCAGCGATGTCGCGTTTGCTGTGCCGCGCACACGGCAGATTGCGGCCACGGCGCAGGTGGGCACCTTGACCCTGGAAATGCTGCCGACTGCCGCAGGCGACCCGTTGTTGGCAGGCTTGCCGATGCCCCACGGCCTGGACCAGATCGTGCTCAGCCATACCGCCGCCGAAAAGCTCGCGGCAAGGCCCGGTGATTGGCTGGAAACCAGCTTTGCGCGGCAAGTGGCGGGGCGCGTCGAGGCCCAGCGCACGCGGTTGCAGGTGCTGGCGGTGTTGCCGCTGGAGGCCTTCGCTCGCGAGGGCCTGTTTGCCGATCTGGCGTTGCTGGAGGCAGCGGAAGATTACCGCGATGGCCGTGCGGTGCCGGCGTTGGGTTGGGCCGGTGAAGCGGCGAGCGTGAGTGAACAGCGTATCTACCCGGCGTTTCGCCTGTATGCGCGCAGCCTCAATGATGTGGAACCGTTGCGGGTGTATTTCGCCGAGCAGAACCTGTTGGTTTCAACCCAGGCGCACACCATCGCTCAAGTGCAATCGTTGAGCCGCAACCTGTCGATTGTGTTCTGGATCATCGCCGGGTTGGCGTTGGCCGGGGCGTTTGCGGCGATTTTCGCGGGCACCCTGGCGGCGGTGGCGCGTAAGCACCGTGAACTCTCGGTGTTGCGCCTGCTGGGGTTTTCCACCGCCGCGTTGTTGCTGTTTGTGCTGCTGCAAGCGCTATACAGCGCGGGTTTTGCCGCTGTGCTCAGCGTTGGGCTGTATGGCCTGGCTGAGGCGGCGTTGAACAAGCTTTTTGTGCAGGTGCCAGGCGAGTACGCCAGCCATCTGTTGGCGCGCCATTACGGCCTGGCCCTAGTGGCGGTGCTCGGCGTCAGTGCCGTGGCGGCCGCCTGTGGTGGTTGGCGGGTGGCCCGTATCCAGGCTTCTGAAGGAATCAGAGATGTATAAATTACTGGGCGCCTGCGTGGCGCTGAGCCTGGCCTCGCTGGCCTGGGCTGATGAAGCAAGTGACAAGCTCGACAACCCCAAGCCGTTGCCGGACGACGTGAGCCTGCCGCTGCCCTGCGAAGGCAACATGGTATTCCGCTACGCCTACATTCTGGCCCAGGGCACCCTGGATGACCGTGAAATCAGCCTGGGCTACCCCTTTGCCGAAGGCGAGGCGGGTTATCAGCAGTCGTTTATTTCCGGTTACCGCCGCGACTTCATCAACGGCCAGTTCACCCTCAAGGACTTGCCCAAGGACTGGAGCAAGGTCATCGCGCCGCAGATGCCGAAGACCGACGCCAAGACCCCGCTCAAGCCCATGCTGTACTTCATTGGCAAATACGAAGTGACTGCTCGCCAATACGCCCAGGTGATGGCCCAGGCGCAGTCCCTGGCCAGCGGCGAACCGGCGCCGGCGTGTGAGGCGCCCACCGGTATGGCCGGACGTTTGCCCAAGGTGAAACTGTCGCGCTTTGAAGCCGAGCGTTTTTCGGCGGTGTACAGCGCCTGGCTGATGAAATACCACCGCGAACTGCTGCCGGTGAGCGGGCGCGGTGCGTCGGCCGAAGACGGTGGCCTGGGTTTTGTGCGCCTGCCCACCGAAGTGGAGTGGGAGTACGCCGCACGCGGCGGCCAGGCGGTGAGCCGCCAGGACCTGGAAGGCCGGCTGTATCCACGGCGCGCCGAGGGCAGTGAAAGCGATGGCCCGCTGGCCGATTACGCGGTGTTCAACCAAGTGGCTGGCGGCACCGGCCAGGCGGCGCGGTTGATGCCCATCGGCACCAAATTGCCTAACCCCATCGGCATGTTCGACGTGATCGGCAACGCCGCGGAAATGGTCCAGGAATCCTTCCAACTGGTACACGCTGGCCGCCGCCAGGGCACCTACGGCGGCTTTGTGGTCAAGGGCGGCAACTACCTGGAAGGCGAGGGCACGTTGTTCACCGGCATGCGCCGCGAATACCCGCTGTTTGCCGCTGATGGCACCGAGCAAAGCAACGAGACCACCGGTTTTCGCGTGGCGATTGGCGCGTTGTCGGCGCCGCGCTCGCGCTACAAGGAGCTGTTCGCCCAGTGGCAGAAGGAAGGCCGCCTGGCCGCGCTGACCGATGCCATCGACGACGCCCAGGACCCGACCAAACGCCTGGACAGCATCATCGCCGCCAGTGTCGATCCCAAGCTGCAAGCCGAACTGGGCCTGGTCAACGAAGAGCTCAAGCGCAACGTGTCGCTGATCGCCCAGCAACGCGAAGAAGCGGCGGGCAATTTGATCCAGTCGGCGGCGTTGGTGGCCGAGACCATCAGCAACTACAACATCCGCCTGGCCAACCTGCAGAAGAGTCGCCAGCAGGCGGTGGACAGCAAGGACGAGGCCAGCACGCAGCTGTTCGACATGGCCATCACCAATGGACGCAGCGCGTTGGACGGCGCGGTGGCGATTTACATCGACAACCTGGCCACCGGCACGCGCTACACCGATGCGGTGATCCAGGCGCAGTTTCAACGGATCAAGGAAGAGTTGGATCGCAAGCCAGTGCTCGGCAAGAGCCTGGTGACGCGCGCGACACTGTTCGTTCGCCATGTTGGCAACTACCGCAAGCAACAGCGGGCCGACCCGGCAACGATCTTGAAGGAATTGCTCGCAGCGAGCGGTCAGCGGTCTTGATCGTTGGCTGTCTAGCGAGCTTGGAAGGGACTCAGGCGGCGGTGGGCCGTGCTGGGCAAGTCAAACTTAACAGAGATCACATCTATGCTTTTTTCCCGTAAGGCGGTTTCCAAGCGTCACCTGCTGCTGATCGCAGCTGGTTTCAGCACCGTGTTGACTGGTTGCGCTACGTCGCCTGCGTCCAAGGTGGCGTCGAGCACCAAGGTCGAGTACTACCCCAACTGCTACGAGCCGGTGCAGCACCTGCGCGCCACCGATTCGGACATGACCAAGTCGGTCGTCACCGGTGCCGCGATCGGCGCGGCCGGCGGTGCCCTGCTGGGCGCGCTGACCGGCGACAAGGACAGCCGTGGCCGCAATGCCGCGATCGGTGCCGCAGGCGGCGCCCTGGCTGGCGGTGCGGCGGGTTACTACACCGAGCGCCAGAAACAGATCACCGATGACAACCAGCGCATCGCGTCCTACTCCACCGACTTCAACAAAAGCGCCTCGGACATCGACCGCAGCACCGCCTATGCCAAGGCGTCGCAGCAGTGCTACCAGAGCGCATTCACCAAGCTGGTGGCTGATCGCAAGGCCAAGACCGTCAACGACACCGAAGGCCGCAAGCGCCTGGCGGAAATCGTCGCGGGCCTGAAGGAGTCCAATGACCTGATCGTGACGGTCAACGGCAAAGCCAGCGAAGACCTGAACAACTACACCCAGGCCTACGAGAAAGACCTGCAACAGGTCGGCGTACAGCGCAGCGATGTGGTGACCGTGGCCACCGCCGATACCACGCCAGTGGTCGCTCCGGCCAAGGGCAAGAAAGCCGTCAAGCCAGCCAAGAAGCCGGTTCTGCCGACAGTGCCGAAAGAAGCGGTCACCACCGAACGTAGCATCCAGACCGTGCAGGCCAAGCAAGCTGAAAGCAAGCAGGTCGCCAGTGCGGGCAAGACCCAGATCGAAGCAACCTGCCGCAATCCAAACCTGGCCGACTGGGCGCCAGTGCCTTGCCCTAACGTTTAAGTACTTGTTGCTATAAGCGTTAAACGCCAACCGATCTGCGCCTAAAGCGCGAGATCGGTGGCGTTCCTTTTGCAAATCGTTACACTGCTGCGGCCACTCCAATAAATACACCGAGGCCGTGTGCATGAAATTTCGTCTTCTCCTGTGGGTGCTGGGCCTGATGATGGGCAAAGCCAGCCGCACCAACCCCGCCTTCCAGCAGCAACTGGGTGACAAAGACCTGGCCTTCCAGCTGCAGACCCTCGACGGCAAGGTTGCCCGTCACTTCATCGTCAAAGACCAGCGCATCACCAGCCGCTCAGGTGTCCACCCGGCGCCGGCCTTCGCGATTGCCTTCAAGGATGCCGCCTACGGCTTCGCCACGATGCAGGCGAAGAACAAGCAACTGGCGTTCATGACGGGGATTCAGGACAAGTCGATCCAGATCAAGGGCAACCCGGCACTGGTGATCTGGTTCCAGGGTCTGACCAAGTATTTGAAGCCGAAGAAAAAGAAGTAGGTGGTCAGGTAGTCCGAGTTGAATTCATCGCAGGCAAGCCAGCTCCCACAGTGACCGCGTTCCAACTTGGAAATACGGTCAACTGTGGGAGCTGGCTTGCCTGCGATAGCGGTTTAACAGGCGGTGGGCTTACCCCTGGCTGAACTGCGAAGCCAATTCGCGCAACAGCACTTCGGCATCCAGCACTTTACCCACCACGTCCTCGGCCTTCTCGCGGCTCAGGCCCAGGCGCTCAAGCAACGCGTCGGGAATGGATTCATCCGGCCCGGAGCCAATCCCCCGGCTGCGCAACAGGCGCACCGCCAGGCACACCAGGTTCGGATACTCGGCGTATTGCCCGTCATACGTGGGATCGTGCTGGAAGCGCAGGGCGGTGCACAGTTCGTCCGGCATGTCCCAGTAGCGCATCAGCCAGGCGCCGATCTGTTCGCGGCTGATGCCCAGCAAATGTTGCTCGACGTAGCTGTGGCACAGGTGCGGGTTGACCTCCAGGTGGCGGCAGATCAGCGAGAAGTGCGGCGGAAACACGTGGGCCAGCAGCAGGTAGCCGAAGTTGTGCAGCAAACCTGCCAGGTAGGTCAGGCCGGCTTCCGGGCGTTGGGCGCGGGGCATGGCGCGGGTCAGGCCCTCGATCACGGCGGCGGTGTAGATCGACTGGTGCCAGTACGGCGTGGACAGGTGCGGGCGGTCCTTGGGCAGGCTCAGGGTTTTGCCCAGGGCCAGGCCCAGCGCCAGGTTGATCACAAGATCAAAGCCCAGCACGCGCACGATGGCGTCTTCGACTGAGCGGATCTTGCCCGGCGAGGCGTAGTAGGGCGACGCGGCCCAGCTTACGACCTGGGCGGCAAGGGCCGGGTCGGTTTCCACCACGCCAGTAATGTCGTCGATGGTGGCGTTGGGATCCACGCGCAGCTTGATGATCTTCTGCGCCGTGTCGGCCAGCGGCGGAATTTCGATGGTCGCTTCCAGGCGTTGCTGGATACGGCGAGCGGTGAAGGCTTGCATCGCCTGGGTGATTTCCTCGCGGTCATCATTGGGGCGGTCGAGGTTCGGACGGATGTTGCTCAAGGGCTCACCGAACTGCGCGGCGCTGGCCTTGGTGAGCAGGCTCTTGAAAGCGTCGGTGGGGATTTCCAGCAACAGCCCGGCTTCGCCCGAATGCACCAGCAGGCTCGGCTCATTGAGCAAGCGGCCTTCGTACAGGCACGGCGAACTGGTCAGTGGCGGCAAGCCCGGCAGCAGGCTCAGGTCATGCTTGCCCAGCATGCGCTCGACCCGCTCGGGGGCGACAGCCGTGAGGCGGCGACCGGTGAGTTCGGCGAGGCGGTTGAGGTCCAGCAACTGGCTTTGGGGGAACAGCACCATGAGCGCGCCAACCGCATCTTCAAGCAACACCGCCTGGACCTTTCGGGCAGGGTTCAGGCCAGGCTGTTCGATGACTTCCGTGTAGGGGATGGCGAGCTTTGCGAGCAGCGCCCGAATGACCGGCGGGGCGGTCAGTGGGGCTGTGGCGAGGGCAACTTCTGACATGGCCTGATCCAATTTCTTACATTCATTGGAGTATAACCAGCTTGATACGGGTGTTGGTCGGATAAGTGGCGTTTGTGATGAGGTTGGCGGTGTGCTGATTACCCTGTAGGAGCGAGCTTGCTCGCGAAGACCTTCCTGGCGGCGCCGTCATCGTTGGCGTTTTTCGCGAGCAAGCTCGCTCCTACAGGGAAGAGGTCAAACCTGGCCGTATTGCTGGCCGTGGCGCAGCCAGCGGTTGAGCAAGGGGCTGACGTGATCGGGCCAACGCTCGAGCAATGCTTGCGCAGCATCGCGCACGGCGGGCAGCAGGTCGGCATCGCGCATCAGGTCGGCGACCTTGAATTGCAGCAGGCCGGTCTGGCGCGTGCCGAGCATTTCACCGGGGCCGCGCAGTTCGAGGTCTTTTTCGGCAATGACAAAACCGTCGTTGGTTTCGCGCATGATGCCCAAGCGCTGGCGACCGATCTGCGACAGTGGCGGATGATAGAGCAGCACGCAGTGGCTGGCGGCACTGCCCCGGCCAACCCGCCCGCGCAATTGGTGCAGTTGCGCCAGGCCCAGGCGTTCGGGGTTTTCGATGATCATCAGACTGGCGTTGGGGACGTCCACGCCCACTTCAATCACGGTGGTAGCCACCAGTAATTGCAGGTTGCCGGCCTTGAACTCGGCCATTACCGCGGCTTTTTCCGCCGGTTTCATACGGCCATGGATCAACCCCACCTTGAGCTCACCCAAGGCACTGGTGAGGTCTTCATAAGTGGTTTCGGCGGCCTGGCAGGTCAGTTCTTCGGACTCTTCGATCAGGGTGCATACCCAGTACGCCTGGCGGCCTTCGGCGCAGGCACCGCGCACGCGCTCGATCACTTCGACGCGCCGGGTGTCGGTGACCAGCACGGTGTTGACCGGCGTACGCCCCGGCGGCAGCTCGTCGAGGATCGAGGTGTCGAGGTCGGCGTAGGCGCTCATGGCCAGGGTGCGTGGGATCGGCGTGGCGGTCATGATCAACTGGTGCGGGTTCATGCGCCCGCCCACGCCTTTCTGGCGCAGGGCCAGGCGCTGTTGCACGCCAAATCGGTGCTGTTCGTCGATGATCACTAGCGCAAGGTTCTTGAACTGCACTTCGTCCTGGAACAGCGCATGGGTGCCCACCACCATCGGTGCGCCGGCGGCGATCTGCTCCAGGGCGGCCACGCGGTTCTTGCCTTTGAGCTTGCCAGCCAGCCACGCCACCTCCAGGCCCAGCGGTTCGAGCCAGCGCTTGAAGGTGATGAAGTGTTGTTCGGCGAGAATTTCCGTCGGTGCCATCAGCGCCACTTGATAGCCAGCTTCCAGGGCTTGCAGGGCGGCCAGGGCAGCGACCACGGTTTTGCCTGCCCCTACGTCACCCTGGATCAACCGCAGCATCGGTTCTTGCTGGCTGAGGTCGTAGGCGATTTCATTGCCCACGCGCTGTTGCGCGCCGGTGGGCGCAAAGCCGAGGTTGGCCAGGTATTGCGCAGGCAGCCGCGTGGCTCTGGGCATCGCCGGGGCGCGCAGGGAACGCATGCTTTCGCGCAGGCGTTGCTGGGACAGCTGGTGCGTGAGCAGTTCTTCAAAGGCCAGGCGATGTTGGGCCCAATGATGACCGAGGGCGAGTTCGTCCACATCGGCATCGGCGGGCGGGTGATGCAAATACCGAATCGCATCGGCCAGGGGCGCCAACTGATAATCGCGGGCCAGCTCCAGGGGCAGCCAATCGGGCAGACTTTGCGGGCCAAGCATCGTCAGGGTTTGCATGCACAACTGGCGCAGGCGTTGCTGGGTCAGGCCCTCGGTCAGCGGGTAGATCGGCGTGAGCGTGGTGTCCACCGGTGGCGGCTCGTCGCCGGTAATGGCGCGGTATTCCGGGTGGTAGATTTCCAGGCCCGATGCGCCAGGGCGTGCCTCGCCGTAGCAGCGCACGCGGGTGCCACGCTTGAGGCCTTCCTTCTGCGCGTTGCTGAAGTGGTAGAAGCGCAGGCTCAAGCCGCCGGTACCGTCCTGCAGGCGCACCACCAGGCTGCGGCGCTTGCCCATCACCACGTCGGCGCCACTGACGGTGCCTTCGATCACCG
Source organism: Pseudomonas sp. PA-7-1E (assembly GCF_021605325.1). Classification (NCBI taxonomy): domain Bacteria; kingdom Pseudomonadati; phylum Pseudomonadota; class Gammaproteobacteria; order Pseudomonadales; family Pseudomonadaceae; genus Pseudomonas; species Pseudomonas sp. PA-7-1E. Next base: position 72,898 of record NZ_WKFA01000003.1, on the reverse strand, counting down.
CGTCTTGCCCAGGGCGCAAATGGCCGATGGGCACCACGCGGGTGCGGTCCTGGTAGCGCAGGGGCAGGTGGAACAGCACGTCCTGAAGGTTCTCCAGGCCGACCTTGGCCAGCTTCTCGGCCATGGCCTCACCGACACCCTTGAGTGCCGTCACCGACACCTGCGACAGCTCAGTCATACCGTGGCTTAGCTCGCAACGGGCGGCTTGGCCACCGAACACAGACGGATCGAGTCCGCGAGGATCTCAATCGCTTTGGGGCGCGGGAAGCTGGCGCGCCAGGCAATCGCTACGGTACGGAACGGCACCGGCGGCGTGAGTGGGCGCACTTCGATCACGCCCTGGGCGTAGTGATGGCTGTCTACCGCAGACAGCGGCAGGATCGAGATACCCAGGCCGGAAGCGACCATATGGCGAATGGTTTCCAGGGAGCTGGATTCCACCGTGGTGTGCTTGGCGCCGTCGTTGCCCTTGGTCAGGGTCGGGCAGGCTTCCAGCACCTGATCGCGGAAGCAGTGGCCTTCACCGAGCAGCAGCAGGCTCTTGTCGTTGAGCAGGCCGGCGTCGATGGTGTCCTTCTTGGTCCACGGGTGGGAGGCCGGCATCAGCACGTAGAACGGCTCGTCGTAGAGCGGCAGGGTCAGCACGTCCGCTTCGTTGAAGGGCAGGGCGATGATGATCGCGTCCAGCTCGCCGTTGCGCAGTTTGTCGCGCAGCACGTGGGTGAAGTTTTCTTCGATATACAGCGGCATCTGCGGTGCGACGCGATGCAGTTGCGGGATCAGGTGCGGGAACAGGTAGGGGCCGACCGTGTAGATCGCGCCGACCTTGAGCGGCGCGGTCAGCTGGTTCTTGCCGGCCTGGGCCAGTTCGCGAATGCTTTGCGCCTGCTCCAGGACCTTCTGCGCCTGGGCAACGATGCCTTCGCCCACCGGGGTGAGGCGCACGGCGCTCTTGCTGCGCTCGAAAATCAGCACACCGAGTTCGTCTTCAAGCTTTTTCACACCCACCGACAGCGTCGGCTGGCTGACGTGGCAACGCTCGGCGGCATGGCCGAAGTGCTGTTCTTGGGCGAGGGTCACGATGTAGCGTAATTCTGTGAGAGTCATAGCGGGCGTCCATGAGGTTGCGGGCCAAGCATACCGGCTGCAATCGATAGACGCACGTTATCAGAACTTTGCTGGGGATTGAGTGGGGAATATCGGAATTTTACTGAGGTATTAAAGCGAATGTGGGAGGGAGCAAGCCCCTCCCACAGTGCTCTCTCAGCGGCGACGCTTGTCGATGTTGTAGACGAACGGCGCGACCAGTTCGACGCTGCCGTTTTTCAACAGGTCTGCCGGTGGCTTGGGTAGCGGCTGAGCCTTGCGGATCATCTCAAGGGTTGCACGGTCCAGGTCGGCGTTGCCGGAGCGGCCTTCCAGTTCGTAGGACAGCACATTGCCTTCGCCATCGACCACGAAGCGCAAGCGGTTCATACCTTCCTTGCCACTGCGTTGGGCGCCGGGCGGGTACTTCTTGTACTTCTGCAGATGCGCCAGCAACGTGCTTTGCCAGGATGCCTGGGCGGCCAGCTGCTGTGCCGACGGGCCCGGTGTAGGCTGGGCGGACTTCTGCGCAGGTGCGTTGCTCGGCGGCGTTTCGCTCGGCGGCTCCTCGGAAGGTTTCTCCTTGGGCGGCTCGGGCTTCTTCTCCACCGGTTTTGGCGGTTGTGGCTTGGGCTTGGGCTTGACCGGCTTGGGCACCTGGATCGTTGGCTTGGGCGCCTCGGCCAGCTTCGGCAGGGGCAGCTCTTCGACCGGTGGCGGCGGCGGCGCAACGACCTTGGGCGGTGCTGGAGGCGGCGGCGGTGCTGGCAGCGGCGCCAGGTCGATGACCATGGCGGCGGGTGGCAGCTGGATCGCCTGCGGCGCGGACCATTGGAGCGCGATGATGATCGCGACGGCATGCACGCCCAGCACGACGGCGAGGCTGGTGCCATAACGCGTCAGTTTGTGGCGCGTCGTGATCATTTCTTGGCTGCCGTCTCAAGTCCGACCAGGCCTACCTTGAGGTAGCCGGCTGCCCGCAGGGCATCCATCACGCTCATCAGGTCGCCATAGTCCACGCCTTTGTCGGCCTGGAAGAAGATGGTCGTGTCTTTCTTGCCTTGGGTCTTGGCATCCAGCACCGGGCCCAGGGTTTCGGCTTTGACCTCTTCTTCGCCCAGGAACAGGCGTTGGTCCGCCTTGACGCTGAGGAAGATCGGTTTCTCTGGCCGCGGCGCCGGCTTGGCGCTGGACGCGGGCAGGTCCACCTTGATGTCCACGGTCGCCAGCGGTGCCGCCACCATGAAGATGATCAGCAGTACCAGCATCACGTCGATAAACGGCGTGACGTTGATTTCGTGGTTCTCGACGAGTTCGTCGTCGCCTTGATTCAAATGCAGGCCCATGGCCGATTACCCCACTTTCACCATGTGCGGTTGCGAGCTGCGCTCGGTAGGCAGGTGATCGAGGTCACGGCTGACCAGCAACAGGACTTCAGCCGATGCATCCGATACCTGAGCCTTGTAGCCGGCAATCGAACGGGCGAAGACGTTGTAGATCACCACCGCAGGAATCGCGGCAACCAGGCCCAGGGCGGTAGCCAGCAGGGCTTCGGCGATGCCGGGGGCAACGACGGCGAGGTTGGTGGTCTGGGTTTTGGCGATACCGATGAAGCTGTTCATGATGCCCCACACGGTACCGAACAGGCCGACGAAGGGTGCGGTGGAGCCGATGGTAGCGAGTACGCCGGTGCCGCTGCTCATGTTACGGCCGCAGGCGGCAACCAGGCGCTCCAGGCGGAAGCTGACGCGCTCCTTGATGCCTTCTTTTTCGCGGGTGTTGGCCGACAGGCGCATTTCTTCGAGTGCGTCGTGCACCAGCAGGTTGGCCAGGGTGCCCTTCTTGGTCGCGGTTTCGCTCGCTTCCTTGAGGGTGGTGGCTTTTTTCAGGTGGACGATTTCAGCGCGCAGACGACGCTTGGCGCCCAACAGCTCGAAGCCTTTGGCAATCCAGATGGTCCAGGTGATGATCGAGGCAATGGCCAGGCCGATCATTACGGCTTTCACCACCACGTCAGCATTCTGGTACATGCCCCATGGCGACAAGTCGTGGGCCATGCCCAGGGTGTTGTCTTCTTCCAGCACCACGCCGGTTTCGTCGGCAGGTGCGGCGGCGCCGGCGGCCTGGGCCGGGTCGGTGGCCACTGGCGCGACGGCAGGCGTTGCCGCAGTAGCGGCATTTTGCTCGGCAGCTGCCGGAGCGGCTGGGGCAGTGGCGTCAGCGAATGCGGCGGTCGGTGCCAGCAGTACGCTGAACAGCATCGCAGCAATCGCACGCCAGGCGCGGGAGGGGCTGTGAAGCTTGGTTGGCGAAGCGGGGGTTGTATGACGTGTCATGCTGGCCGGACCTGAGAGAAAAAATGGGTGATCGTCCTTCCAGACCATTTAGGGTCGAGGACAAATGGGCGGTTATTATTGCAAGTAATTCTTGTTAACTAAAGTGGCACTGTTACTTTATTTCGCTTTTTACTGGCCGTTGATCCACTCGCGCGGCTAATCTGCGCCTTTGAGAATGGAGTTTTATGATGTCTGCGCCTTCTGTTGTGATTGCCGGTTGCGGTGATGTGGGTAGTCGGCTGGCTAGCCAATTGCTGGCCTCGGAATGGGAGGTCCACGGCCTGCGCCGCGATATTTCACGCTTGCCCGACGGTGTGATCGGCATTGCCGGCGATCTGTTCAAAAAGGACTGCCCGGACACCTGGCCGATCGGCGGGGTGGATTATCTGGTGTATTGCGCCGCTGCCACTGACCACGACGAAGCCGGCTATCGCGCCGCCTACGTGCAAGGGTTGCAGCATGTGTTGGAGTGGCTGGGCGATTACGGCCAGGAGCCGAAACATCTGCTGTTTGTCTCCAGCAGCAGTGTTTACGGACAGCAGAACGGCGAGTGGGTCGACGAAACGTCCGAGACGCAAGCGAAGGGCTATTCCGGGCAGGTGATGCTGGAAGCTGAGCAATTGGCGCTCAATAGCGGCATCCCGGCCACCGTTGTGCGGCTGACCGGAATTTACGGTCCGGGTCGGGAATGGCTGCTGACTCAGGTTCGCCAAGGCTATCGTGTAGCGGTTGACCCGCCTTTATATGGCAACCGAATTCATGCTGATGATGCCGCGGGCCTGCTCGCGTTTTTGCTGCGGCATGTGGAAAAAGGCGGTTCGCTGGACAAGTTCTATATCGGCGTTGACGATGCGCCGGCACCACTGGCCGAGGTGGTGGCGTGGTTGCGCGAGTACCTGGGTGTGACCGAATGGGCCGAGGACGCCAGTGTGCGGCGTGCGGGGAGCAAGCAGTGCAGTAATGCACGTATGAAGGCGCTCGGCTGGACGCCGACATACCCGACTTACCGGGAAGGCTATGCGGCGATTCTGAAAGGCTGAAGCGCGGCAAAAAATGTGGGAGCTGGCTTGCCTGCGATAGCGGTATATCAATCACATCTTTGTTGGATGTAATACCGTCATCGCAGGCAAGCCAGCTCCCACATTTGGATTTGGGCGAGGCTTTTATTACTTTTCAAGCAACCATTGGCGAGGGCCTGGCGTAAACGAAGGCACTTCATCGGCCTGCGCGGTATTGATCGCCTGGAAGATCTCCAGTTGCTTACCCTTGCGCGTGAAGATCCATGGGTTGCCCTGGCCGTTCAGTTGCAGCCAGATGCTGTCATAGCCGCCGCTCATGGAGGCGCAATCGCCTGCCAGGCAGAGTGAATAACGATCAACCCCCGGCAGGCCGGCGACCTTGCCGTCTGCCTGGAACTGCACCGTGGCGCCGCTGCCGGTGCCGTCGCTGATCTTCCAGTCGCCGCCCATATAGGCCGCGTACAGCGTGCGTTCGAAGTTGGCGCCCAGTGGCGCGCCTTCTGGGGCCGGGTCTTTGGCGCGGGCAAACAGCTGCTCGGGCTCGTTGTCGTTGGCCACTTGCAGCAGTTGTTTGCCTTTGCGTTTGAGTTCGGTGGCAGAGCTGCCATAGAAATCCACGTTCCATGCGCCGGGCTTTTCACCCGACAACTTGCCTTCCGCCACTTCAAAACCGTTGTAGTAGCGCGCCTGCAAAGCCTTGGTGTTGACCTCCCACTCGAGGTTGGGGCCATAGGACTGCAGGGCTTCACGCAAAGGGCCGCCCTTGGCTGCCGCGTCGATGGCGGCCTGGTTGATCCAGGTACCGCTTACATCCAGGTCGGCGGGGTTGCTGGCACAGCCGCCGAGCAACAGGGCGAGCAACGAGGAGGCTACAAGCGCTTTGCGCATTACGAAATCCTTCTGAAACGAAGTCGGCGCAGCCTGTTTGGGCTGCGCCGGGTGTTTTACTCGATGACCAGAATGGCGTCCATCTCAACCTGTGCACCCTTTGGCAGGGCGGCAACGCCGATGGCGGCGCGGGCTGGGTAAGGTTGTTCGAAGTACTTGCCCATGATCTCGTTGACCTTGGCAAAGTGGCTGAGGTCGGTGAGGAAGATGTTCAGCTTGACGATGTCCTTGAACGAACCACCGGCAGCTTCAGCCACGGACTTGAGGTTTTCAAAGACCTGCACGGTCTGGGCTTCGAAGCCTTCAACCAGTTCCATGGTCTTTGGGTCCAGCGGGATCTGGCCGGACATGTAGACGGTGTTGCCCGCCTTGATCGCCTGGGAATAAGTGCCGATGGCGGCTGGAGCTTTATCGCTGGTGATAACTGTCTTGGTCATGAATGACTCCTTGTAATGGATCGGTTATGCACGCATGCGGGTGATGCGGATCACACCGGTCAAGGCGCGCAACTTTTTGATCACGCGGGCCAGGTGCACGCGGTCGTGCACGCTGACCACCAGTTGGACCACGCTGATGCGACCATCGCGTTCGTCCATGCTGATTTTCTCGATATTGCCGTCGGCTGCGTTGACACTGCTGGCCAGCAGGGCGATGAGGCCGCGCTGGTGTTCCAGCTCAACTCGCAGTTCGACGTTGAATTCGCCGGTGACATCTTTGGCCCACGAGAGCTGGATGCATTTTTCCGGGTTGTGGCGGATTTCGGTGATGTTGCGGCAGTTGTCCAGGTGCACCACCATGCCTTTGCCGGCGGACAAGTGGCCGACAATCGGGTCGCCCGGGATCGGCGTGCAACATTTGGCGTAGCTGAGCACCAGGCCCTCGGTGCCGCGAATCGCCAGTGGGCCTTCAGGGCTCGGCAACTGTTCGCCTTCGCCCAGCAGGCGGCGCGCAACCACGTAGGCCATGCGGTTGCCCAGGCCGATGTCTTCCAGCAGGTCTTCGATGGTTTCCTGTCGGTACTCGTGGAGCATCGCTTGCACGCGCTCTTGCGGAATCTTGTCCAGGGCGCTGTCGAAGCCGTTGAGCACCTTGTTCAGCAGGCGTTCGCCCAGGCTGATGGATTCGGAGCGGCGCTGCAATTTCAGCGCGTGGCGAATATGCGTACGGGCCTTGCCGGTGACCACAAAGTTGAGCCAGGCCGGGTTCGGGCGAGCGCCCGGTGCGCTGACGATCTCCACCGTGGAACCGCTTTGCAGCGGTTCGGACAACGGGGCAAGGCGCCGGTTGATGCGACAGGCGATGCAGCTGTTGCCGACATCGGTGTGCACCGCGTAGGCAAAGTCGACCGCCGTGGAGCCTTTGGGCAGCTCCATGATCCGGCCTTTGGGCGTGAACACGTAGACCTCGTCCGGGAACAGGTCGATCTTCACGCTTTCGATAAATTCCAGGGAGTTGCCGGCACGTTGCTGCATTTCCAGCACGCCCTTGACCCATTGGCGCGCACGGGCATGGGTGCCTTTGGGCTGCTCGTCGCCGCTGGACTTGTACAGCCAGTGGGCGGCAATGCCGTTGTTGGCCATTTCTTCCATTTCGCGGGTGCGGATCTGGATCTCGATCGGCACGCCGTGCATGCCAAACAGGGTGGTATGCAGCGACTGGTAGCCGTTGGCCTTGGGAATTGCGATGTAGTCCTTGAAGCGGCCCGGCAGGGGCTTGTACAAATTATGTACAGCTCCCAGTACGCGGTAGCAGGTATCGACCTTGTCGACGATGATCCGGAACGCATAGACGTCCATGATCTCGTTGAAGGCCCGACGCTTGCCGCGCATCTTTTTGTAGATGCCGTAGATGTGCTTCTGCCGGCCGCTGACCTCGCCCTCGATTTCGTCAATCGCCAGGCAATGGCTCAGGGACTCTTCGATCTTGTTGACGATTTCCTTGCGGTTGCCCCGTGCGCGCTTGACCGCCTGGTAGATGCGCGCCGAACGCATGGGGTGCATGGCTTTAAAGCCCAGGTCTTCGAATTCGATACGAATGGCGTGCATGCCCAGCCGGTTGGCGATGGGCGCATAGATTTCCAGGGTTTCCTTGGCGATGCGCCGGCGCTTTTCGCCAGACAGCACTTCCAGCGTGCGCATGTTGTGCAGCCGGTCGGCCAGCTTGACCAGGATCACCCGAATGTCTCGGGCCATGGCCATGGCCATCTTCTGGAAGTTTTCCGCCTGGGCTTCGGCCTTGGTCTCGAAGTTCATCTGGGTCAGCTTGCTGACCCCGTCGACCAGTTCGGCCACGGTTTCGCCAAATTGCGCACTGAGCGCTTCCTTGGCAATGCCGGTGTCTTCGATCACGTCATGCAGCATCGCGGCCATCAGGCTCTGATGGTCCATGTGCATGTCGGCAAGAATATTGGCCACCGCAAGAGGATGGGTGACATACGCCTCGCCGCTACGTCGGCGTTGGCCGTCGTGGGCTTGTTCGGCGTAGAAATACGCTCGGCGAACCAGGTTGACCTGGTCTGCGCCGAGGTAGGCCGATAAGCGATCGGCGAGGGCGTCTATGCTCGGCAAAGTGTGAACTCCTGCCGATGGCTGTGACCCCGCGCCGTGCTACGTCGACCAGGCATAGGCTTAGACGTCCTCGTTGGACTCGCCTTCGAACGCTGCAAACAGCGGTTCGTCTTCAACGATTTCGGCGTTGGCGATGAACTCGTAGCTCATCAGGCCTTCAGCGATTTCACGCAGGGCTACAACGGTAGGCTTGTCGTTTTCCCACTGGACCAGAGGCTCTTTGCCGCCAGTGGCCAGTTGACGGGCACGCTTGGTAGAGAGCATGACCAGCTCAAAGCGGTTATCCACGTGTTCTAGGCAGTCTTCAACGGTTACGCGGGCCATGGTATTCCTCGGAGCGAATGCAAGATGCGCGCTGCCCGGTTGGGCGAGCGGACTGAGCAGTTTAAAAAATCACCAGCGTTTAGGGAAGCGCTGATTTTTCGCAGGCCTTCGCAAAACCGCTACAAGTGCCAATGTAAGGCCCTTGCAGCTGTTTTGGGAAGCGCCAATCAACCGAGCAATTCGGCGAGTAATTTGCCGAAACGCTGCTGTTGGCGCTTTTGCTGCAGTTGGTTGGCGCGGAAAATCGCCTTCAAATCATCCAATGCGTGGGTAAAGTCGTCATTGATGATCAGGTAGTCGTAGTCGACGTAGTGGCTCATTTCGCTGACGGCCTCACGCATGCGACCTTCGATAATTTCATCGCTGTCCTGGCCGCGGTTAGTCAGGCGTTGGTGCAGGGCTTGGAGCGAGGGCGGCAGGATGAAGATGGAGCGCGCCTTGGGCATCAGTTGGCGCACTTGTTCGGCGCCCTGCCAGTCGATCTCCAGAATCAGGTCGTGGCCTTCGTCCAGGGTCTGTTGCAGGTGGCTCTGCGAGGTGCCGTAGAGGTTGCCGAACACTTCGGCGCGCTCCAGGAAGTCACCGTGTTCGATCATCTTGACGAACTCGGTACGCTCGACGAAGTGATAGTGCACGCCGTCCACTTCGCCCGGGCGCATGGCGCGGGTGGTGTGCGAGACCGAAATGCGGATCTGCTCGTCAGCGTCGGTCAAGGCCTTGACCAGGCTGCTCTTGCCCGCGCCCGAAGGGGCGGAAATGATGTAAAGGGTGCCGGTGCTGTGGGTCATGGAGGGTGCCTTACTCAATATTCTGTACTTGTTCGCGCATTTGCTCGATCAACACTTTGAGGTTGACCGCCGCCGTGGTGCTGCGCGGGTCGAACGCTTTGGAGCCCAGTGTATTGGCTTCGCGGTTGAGTTCCTGCATCAGGAAGTCCAGGCGCCGACCGGCGGCACCGCCGGACTTGAGTACGCGGCGCACTTCAAGGATATGGGTGCTCAGGCGGTCGAGTTCTTCGGCCACGTCGCTCTTCTGCGCGAGCAGGACCATTTCCTGTTCCAGGCGCGTCGGATCGAGGTCGGCCTTCATGTCGGTGAAGCGGTCGAGGACCTTCTGGCGCTGGGTGGCGAGCATCTGCGGTACCAATTCGCGCAGGGTCACTACGTCGGCTTCGATCGATGTCAGCCGCTCGTTGATCAGGCGCGCCAGTTCGGCGCCTTCGCGTTCACGGCCGGCCTTGAGCTCCTTCAGGCCCTGGTTGAACAGGGCGAGGGCTTCGGCATTCAAGGCCTGTGGGTCTGCCGCGTCGGCCACCAGCACGCCGGGCCAGGCCAATACTTCCAGAGGGTTCAATGCGGCTGGCTGTTTGATCAGGCCGGCGATGGTTTCGGCCGCGGCCACCAGTTGGGCGGCGCGGTCTCGGTCGACCTGCAGCGGCTTGCCGGTGGTTTCTTCGGTAAAGCGCAGAGTGCATTCCAGCTTGCCGCGGGAGATGCCCTGGCGCAGCGCTTCACGAACCGCGCCTTCAAGGTCGCGGAACGACTCCGGCAGGCGCAGGTGCGGCTCCAGGTAACGGCTGTTGACCGAGCGCAGTTCCCAGCTGAGGGTGCCTTGGGCCCCGGCTTTTTCGACACGGGCGAAGGCGGTCATGCTGTGCACCATGGAGGTACCTCGCGATGCAGTCCCGCAAATACGGGCTGATGGGTAAATTGAAGCCGACAGGCTGCGAAGGCGCAGGAGTGTAGCGCAGTGGGGCGGGTGCGCCAAAACAATGGCCGATCGCCTGACCATTCGTAACCGAATTTTTTAGAAGTGCCTCGAACCGGCTTGCGGCTCTATAATGCTCGGCAGTTTTTCGTCCTCAGTACAGGTATCCCCTATGAAACGTCCAAGTGGTCGCGCTGCCGATCAGCTCCGCTCGATCCGCATCACCCGCAACTACACCAAACACGCCGAGGGATCCGTACTGGTCGAGTTTGGCGATACCAAGGTCATCTGCACTGTCAGCGTCGAAAACGGCGTGCCGCGCTTCCTCAAGGGCCAGGGCCAGGGTTGGTTGACCGCTGAATACGGCATGCTGCCGCGCGCCACTGGCGAGCGTAACCAGCGTGAAGCCAGCCGTGGCAAGCAAGGCGGGCGTACCCTGGAAATCCAGCGCCTGATCGGCCGCTCCCTGCGTGCCGCCCTGGATATGTCCAAGCTGGGTGACGTCACCCTCTACGTCGACTGCGACGTGATCCAGGCTGACGGCGGTACCCGCACGGCGTCCATCACCGGCGCCATGGTGGCCCTGGTCGACGCTTTGAAAGTCATCAAGAAGCGTGGCGGCCTGAAAGCGGGTGACCCGCTCAAGCAGATGATCGCCGCTGTGTCTGTTGGCATGTACCAGGGCGAGCCTGTGCTGGACCTGGACTACCTGGAAGACTCGGCCGCCGAGACCGACCTCAACGTGGTCATGACCAGCACCGGTGGTTTCATCGAAGTGCAGGGCACTGCCGAAGGCGCGCCATTCCAGCCGGCTGAGCTGAACGCCATGCTGGCCTTGGCCCAGAAAGGCATGACCGAAATCTTTGAATTGCAGAACGCCGCGCTGGCTGACTGAGCCGGCCCAAGGAGAAACGCCATGAATGACAGCCAGTTGCCGGTTCCGGCACCGTCCAAGGAAGTACGCCAGTGGGCAATGTTGTGTCATTTTGCGGCATTCCTGGGGTTGGTATTCCCCTTCGGCAGCTTGCTGGGGCCGTTGATCCTGTGGCAGTTCAAGAAGGACATGGACCCGCTCATCGATGACCAGGGCAAGGAGGCGCTGAATTTCCAGATCACCGTGGCGATCGCCTGGCTGGTGTGCCTGTTGCTGGGCTTCGTGGTCGTTGGCTTCTTGCTGATGACCGTGCTGGTGATTGGTGCGTTGATACTGACGATCATCGCCGGTATCAAGGCCAACAAAGGCATTGCCTATCGCTATCCGTGGACCTGGCGCCTGGTCAAGTAACCGGGCGGCCACAAAAAAACCGACATCACTGTCGGTTTTTTTGTGCCTGAAAAAAGACCTCAGATGGTCAATGTCCAGTCGTAGTCCACGATCAGCGGCGCGTGCTGCGAGAAGCGCGGCTGGCGCGGCAGGCGTGCACTGCGTACGAACCGGCGCAGACCTGGGGTCAGCAGCTGGTAGTCGAAACGCCAGCCCAGGTTGAGCATCTCAGCCTGTTCGTTATCTGGCCACCAGCTGTACTGGTCGCCTTCGCGGCTGACTTCACGCAGGGCATCGACATAGCCCATGTTGCCGACAATCTCGTCCATCCAGGCGCGTTCTGGCGCCAGGAAGCCCGGGGATTGCTGGCTGTCGCGCCAGTTCTTGATATCCAGTTTCTGTTGCGCCACGTACAGCGAGCCACAATAAATGTACTCGCGACGTTTGCGTCGCTGCTTATCCAGGTAACGGGCGAAATCGTCCATTAGCTTGAATTTCTGGTTCAAGTCTTCATCGCCGTTCTGCCCGGAAGGTAGCAGCAAGGTCGCGATGCTGACCTTGTCGAAATCGGCTTGCAGGTAACGCCCGTAGCGGTCGGCTGTCTCGAAGCCGAGGCCGCTGATGACCGCCTTGGGTTGCAACCGCGAGTACAAAGCCACGCCACCTTGGGTGGGCACTTCGGCATCGCAGGCATAAAGGAAGTAGCCATCCAGTTGGAAGGCTGGGTCGTCCAGTTCAAAGGCGGAGGCACGGGTGTCCTGCAGGCAGATGACGTCGGCATTCTGTGCTTGCAGCCAACTGAGCAAACCACGCTCGACTGCAGCCTGAATACCATTAACGTTCACACTGATGATCCGCATAAATGGCCCCAAAAATCGCGTGCGTGTATGATACACGCCGTCCACCCAATTAGCTAAATCCGTGGTATCTGAGGCTTTTTTCATGCAGGCGTATCAGCGCGATTTCATTCGTTTTGCCATCGATCGCGGCGTTTTACGCTTCGGTGAGTTCACCCTCAAGTCCGGGCGCACCAGCCCGTACTTCTTCAATGCGGGCCTGTTCAACTCAGGTTCGGCCCTGGCTCAGCTGGGCCGTTTCTATGCGGCAGCCATCGTTGAGAGCGGTATTTCCTTCGACGTACTCTTTGGCCCGGCCTACAAGGGTATTCCCCTGGCAGCGGCGACGGCGATAGCCCTGGCGGAGCATCACGGGCAGGACTTGCCGTGGTGTTTCAACCGTAAGGAAGCCAAGGCCCATGGTGAAGGTGGCAGCCTGGTAGGCGCGCCATTGACCGGCGATGTGCTGATCATCGATGACGTGATCACCGCGGGTACTGCTATCCGTGAAGTGATGCAGATCATCGCTTCCCAGGACGGCGCCAAGGCTGCCGGTGTGCTGATCGCCTTGAACCGCCAGGAGCGTGGCAACGGTGAATTGTCGGCGATCCAGGAAGTGGAGCGTGACTTCGGCATTCCGGTGGTGAGCATCGTGTCGTTGAACCAGGTATTGCAGTTCCTGGAAGACGACCCGCAGCTCAAGCAACATTTGCCGGCTGTGCGTGCATACCGCGAGCAGTTCGGCGTCTGACACTGAATCCTGTGGGAGCGGGCTTGCCCGCGATAGCGGTGTGTCAGGCGGTGCATTTTTGCATGTACTGTCGTCATCGCAGGCAAGCCAGCTCCCACATTTGAACTGTGTACAAACAAAGGCCCCGCTCAATTCAATTGAGCGGGGCCTTTTGCTTTGCAGCGATCAAGGGCGCTTGCGGTTACTGATCAACGTACCGACACCGGTATCGGTGAAGATTTCCAACAGTATTGCATTTGGCACGCGGCCATCCAGGATCAGCGAGCTGCCGACGCCGCCCTGCACGGCTTCCAGTGCGCAACGGATCTTCGGCAACATGCCGCCGTAGATGGTGCCGTCGGCGATCAGGTCGTCTACCTGCTGGGTAGTCAAGCCGGTCAGTACCTTGCCTTCCTTGTCCATCAAGCCGGCGATGTTGGTCAGCAGCATCAGTTTTTCAGCCTTCAGTGCTTCCGCCACCTTACCGGCTACCAGATCGGCGTTGATGTTATAGGACTCGCCATTAGCACCCACGCCGATCGGCGCAATTACCGGGATGAAGTCGCCCTTGACCAGCAGGTTGAGCAAATCGGTGTTGATGCCGATGACTTCGCCCACCTGGCCGATGTCGATGATTTCCGGCTGGGTCATCTCCGGCGTCTTGCGGGTCACGGTCAGTTTCTTGGCGCGGATCAGTTCCGCATCCTTGCCGGTCAGTCCGATGGCGCTGCCGCCGTGGCGGTTGATCAGGTTGACGATGTCTTTGTTGACCTGGCCGCCGAGGACCATTTCCACCACGTCCATGGTTTGCGCGTCAGTGACACGCATGCCATCGATGAAGTGACTCTCGATCGACAAACGCTTGAGCAGGTCGCCAATTTGCGGGCCGCCGCCGTGGACGACCACGGGGTTGATCCCCACAGCCTTCATCAGCACGATGTCGCGGGCAAAGCCGGTTTTCAGCTCATCGCTTTCCATGGCATTGCCGCCGTACTTGATCACCAGCGTCTTGCCGACGTAGCGTCGAATATAAGGCAACGCTTCGGACAGGACCTTGGCGGTGTTGGCAGCGGCTTCGCGTTCGAGGGTCATTCAGGGCTCCGGGCAAAAATCAGAACGGTAATTGGAGATCAGGGGCAACACGTTTCAACTGGGCGTGGAACACGTCCTTGATGCGCTGCAACTCCGCTTCGGTATCCGCCTCGAAACGCAGGACCAGCACCGGTGTGGTGTTGGACGCGCGAACCAGGCCCCAGCCTTTGGCGTAATCGACTCGCACACCATCAATGGTGGTCAGGTTGGCGCCTTCACCCCATTGCGCATCGTGCAATGCGTCAATGATGCTGAATTTGCTCTCCTCGGTCACATGGATATTGATCTCAGGCGTAGAAATATCATTCGGGAAGGTCTGAAACAGCTCTTGCGCCGTGGATTTCTCCTTGCTGAGGATCTCCAGCAGACGAGCGGCGCTGTAAATACCGTCGTCAAACCCGAACCAGCGCTCCTTGAAGAAGACGTGGCCGCTCATTTCACCGGCCAACAGCGCGCCGGTTTCCTTCATTTTCTTTTTGATCAACGAGTGACCGGTCTTCCACATTAGCGGGCGACCACCGTATTCCTTGATCAATGGCGTCAGGCGACGAGTGCATTTCACATCGAAGATGATCTCGGCGTTGGCATTGCGCGCAACCACGTCTCTAGCAAACAGCATCAACAGGCGGTCCGGGAACACGATCTCGCCGGTTTCGGTCACCACGCCCACACGGTCGCCGTCGCCATCGAAGGCCAAGCCGACGTCGGCGCCCACTTCCTTGACCTTGGCAATCAGGTCTACCAGGTTTTCCGGCTTGCCTGGGTCCGGGTGATGGTTGGGGAAGTTGCCGTCTACTTCGCAGAACAGTGGGATCACTTCGCAGTTCAGGGCTTCGAGCAATTGCGGGGCAATCACACCCGCTGCGCCGTTGCCGCAGTCCACCACGACTTTCAAGCGGCGGGCGAGCTTGACGTCGCGAGTGATTTCATCGGAGTAGCGCTGGAGGATATCGACCTTGGTGATGCTGCCGGTGCCGCTGGTCAAGTCGTTGGTCTTCAGGCGGGTGTGCAGAGCCTGGATCTGTTCATTGGCGAGGGTGTCGCCAGCGATGACGATCTTGAAGCCGTTGTAATCCGACGGATTGTGGCTGCCGGTGAGCATGACCCCGGATTTGCCCGCCAGTACGTTGGCGGCGTAGTACAGCGCGGGGGTTGGCACCAGGCCGACGTCGCTGACATGGCAGCCGCTGTCAGCCAGGCCCTGGATGAGTTGCTCGACCAACTCCGGGCCGGACAAGCGGCCGTCACGGCCTACCGAGACGTTGGGTTCGCCTTGGGCCAGGCTCTGGGAGCCGATGGCGCGGCCGATCCAGTAGGCGGTTTCGGCGGTCAGGGTCTTGGGGACCACACCACGGATGTCATAGGCGCGAAAAATGCTGTCGGGAAAGGTCGGGGCTACGCGGGCTGCGGTACTCATCGCGGGGGAAACTCCATCTGAAAGGGGGCAAGGCGGGCCTGATGTGGCTGGCCGGCAGGCTCAAACTGAAGGGTATGACGGCGTTTTCGGCAGAGAGTTCGTGGTGTAAAAATGCCATCGGCGCTTCGGCCTCGGCATTATTTTTACCTAATCCTTTGATTTCATTATAGAAATCTCGATGATCATTTCCGCGCATTCTTTATCCTGAAAGGCCGGGCGGCGGTGTGTGGCCGGTCGATTGCGCCCGGCCACGTTCAGCTTAGTCAGTGACTGCCGGAATGCCCAAAACCGCCTGCACCACGTTGGGTTTCGTCGAATTCCTGCACCAATTCGAAATGCGCCTGCACCACCGGCACCAGTACCAGTTGGGCGATGCGCTCGCCGACGGCGATGTTGAAAGCAGTCTGGCCACGGTTCCAGCACGACACCATCAACTCGCCCTGGTAGTCGGAATCGATCAGGCCGACCAGGTTGCCTAGCACGATGCCATGTTTATGGCCCAAGCCGGAGCGCGGCAGGATCAGCGCCGCCAGGCCAGGATCGCCGACATAGATCGACAAGCCCGTGGGAATCAGGATGGTCTGGCCCGGCTCAAGGACGGTGTCTTGCTTGAGCATGGCGCGCAGGTCCAGGCCGGCGGAGCCCGGCGTGGCGTAGGCCGGCAGGGGAAAGTCGTTGCCGAGGCGTGGGTCGAGGATCTTGGCTTGTAAAGCATGCATGGACATTAAACCTGGTTCAGCCGTTGGGCGATAAAAGAGATCAGTTGGCGGGCAATCTTGCCCTTGCTGGTCTGGGCGAAAAGGGTGGCGTGCAATTCACGGTCGATCACGCTGCACGCATTTTCCTCGCTGTTGAAGCCGATGCTCGGGTTGGCGACATCATTGGCAACGATCAGGTCGAGGTTTTTGTCTTTCAGTTTGCGTGCGGCGTAGTCCAGCAGGTGCTCGGTCTCGGCTGCGAAGCCGACGCTGAACGGACGGTCCGGACGGGTAGCGATGGTGGCCAGGATGTCCGGGTTACGCACCATTTGCAGGAGCAGGCCGTCGCCGCTCGTAGGGTCTTTCTTGAGCTTCTGCGGGGCCACGACCTCGGGTCGGTAATCCGCAACCGCTGCCGAGGCGATAAACAGGTCGCAGGGAATGGCGGCTTCGCAGGCCGCCAACATGTCCCGGGCGCTGACTACGTCGATACGCGTAACGCGATCAGGGGTCGGCAAATGTACCGGGCCGGTTATCAGTGTGACCCGTGCGCCTGCCTCGACCGCAGCTTCTGCCAACGCGAAGCCCATTTTTCCTGAGCTATGGTTGGTGATGTAGCGCACCGGGTCGATGTTTTCCTGGGTCGGGCCGGCGGTGATCAGCACGTGCTTGCCGGTCAGGGCCAGATGCTGGAAGCACTCGGCTGCGCACTGCGCCAGGTCGGTGGCTTCGAGCATGCGGCCCAGGCCGACGTCGCCGCAGGCCTGGCTGCCGGAAGCCGGGCCGAACACCTTGAGGCCGCGGGTTTGCAGGAGTTGGGTATTGGCCTGGGTGGCCGGATCGCGCCACATGGCCTGGTTCATGGCCGGTGCGATAGCGACGGTGGCGTCGGTGGCCAATACCAGGGTGGTGAGCAGGTCATCGGCAATGCCCTGGGCCAGGCGGGCGATCAGGTCGGCAGTGGCCGGGGCTATCAGCACCAGGTCGGCCCATTTGGCCAGTTCGATATGGCCCATGGCGGCTTCTGCGGCCGGGTCCAGCAGGTCGAGGTGAACCGGGTGGCCGGACAACGCTTGCATGGTCAGCGGGGTGATGAACTCACTGCCACCACGGGTCATGACCACGCGCACTTCGGCGCCCTGGTCCAGGAGCCTGCGAACCAACTCTGCGCTCTTGTAGGCGGCAATGCCGCCGCCGACGCCGAGAACGATGCGTTTCCGATACAGACGCTGCATTGGTTTGCCTTTCCAGTTCAGTGATGCCAGTTCAATGACACCTGCGATGACCCCTCCCCAGGTGAAATCGCAGGCAAAAAAGAGGGCCCTACGATAACACAGCGCCCGCCGGGCAACAGCGGAGCAGATACAGGGAGGTGGGATGAGTATTCGTGATTGGCCCGTGGCAGAGCGTCCACGGGAGAAGTTATTGGAAGGCGGCGCGGCGAGCCTGTCTGATGCCGAGCTGTTGGCGATCTTCCTGCGTACGGGGGTGGCCGGCCGAAGTGCGGTGGATCTGGCGCGCCATCTGTTGGCCCAATTCGGTGGCCTGCGCCCGTTACTGGAGGCCAGCCAGACGCTGTTCAGCCAGCATCTGGGGCTGGGGCCGGCGAAGTTTGCCCAGTTGCAGGCGGTGTTGGAGATGTCCCGGCGCCACCTGGCTGAGCGCTTGCGGGCTGACTCTGTGCTGGAAAGCCCGCTGGCCGTGCGCGAGTACCTCAAGGCACTGCTGCGCCATGAGCCCCATGAGATCTTCGGCTGCCTGTTCCTGGACTCCAAGCATCGGGTGCTAGGGTTCGAGGTCATGTCCCAAGGCACGATCGACGCTGCGATTGTCTACCCGCGACAGGTGGTCAAGCGCGCCTTGGCGTACAACTCGGCGGCATTGATCCTGTGTCATAACCATCCGTCGGGAAGCACGGAGCCCAGCGCGGCTGATCGAAAATTGACCAAGCTGCTGCAAAAGGCGCTGGACGTGGTGGATGTGCGGGTGCTGGACCACATCATCGTGGGCGATGGTGACCCGCTGTCTATGGCTGAATACGGTTGGCTGTAACGGCCCTGCCTCTGTAGGAGCGAGCTTGCTCGCGAAAAACCAGAGGGCCCCGTGGGGTGTCAGGTTTTTCCGCGTCATCGTTGACGATTTTCGCGAGCAAGCTCGCTCCTACAGGTTGGGGGTTGTGCCTTAGGGCTTGAGGCTGACTTTCGAATAGTCCTGGCGCCCGAACGGGCTTACCTGGTACCCCTGGATGTTCTGGCGGGTCAAGGCAAACGCCGTCGGATGCGCCAGTGGCAGCCACAGCGCCTGTTGCTGGATCTGCGCCTGGGCCTGCTGATACAGCTTGCTGCGCACACCTTGCTCACTGGTGGTTTTGCCCGCACTGATCAACTTATCCAGAGTAGGGTCGCAATAGCGGGCAAAGTTGGTGCCGGACTTCACCGCGGCGCAGGAGAACTGCGGCGTCAGGAAGTTATCCGGGTCGCCGTTGTCCCCAGCCCAGCCCATGAACAGCAAGTCGTGCTCGCCGGCCTTGGCGCGGCGGATCAACTCGCCCCATTCGATCACGCGAATCTCGGCCTGGATGCCAACCTTGGCCAGGTCGGCCTGCAACAGTTGGGCGCCGAGGTTCGGGTTGGGGTTCAGCAGGCTGCCGGTAGGGCGGGTCCATATCGTGGTTTTGAAACCGTCCTTGAGCCCGGCGCGGCCCAGCAAGGCCTTGGCTTTGGCGAGGTCCTGCGGGTAGCCTGGCAACTCTTTGGCATAGCTCCAGGTGTTCGGCGGGTAGACACCGTTGGCCGCTTCGGCGGTGCCTTCGAACACGGCCTTGAGGTAGCTGTCCTTATCAAAGGCCAGGTTGATCGCCTGGCGCACTTCGGGCTTGTCCAGCGGTGGGTGCTGGCTGTTGATAGCGACGAACGCGGTCATGAAGGCGGCGGTTTTTTCCACCTTCAGCGCCGCGTCTTTTTCGGCCTCGCCCACGTCCAGGGGCTTGGGTGACAGGGCGATCTGGCATTCATCGCGGTGCAGCTTCTGCAGGCGTACGTTGGCGTCCGGGGTGATGGCGAAAATCAGGTTATCCACCGCCGGTTTGCCGGCGAAGTAGTCCGGGTTGGCCTTGTAACGCACCACGGCATCTTTCTGGAAACGCACGAACACAAACGGGCCAGTGCCGATTGGCTGGCTGTTGAGCTTCTCGGGTGTGCCGGCCTTGAGCAATTTATCGGCATATTCAGCCGGATAGATCGACGCAAAGCCCATGCTCAGTGCTGGGAGGAAGGTGGAATCGGCATGGTCGAGGGTGAAGCGTACGGTCAGTGGGTCAAGGGCGTCGATTTTCTTGACCAGTGCCGGCAATTGCAGGGACTGGGCGTGAGGAAAGCCGCTCTGGGCGATCTTGTGCCACGGGTTGGCCGGGTCGAGCATGCGCTCGAAGCTGAAGCGTACATCTTCGGCCGTCAGGGTGCGGCTTGGGCTGAAATAGCTGGTGCGATGGAATTTCACATCGGGGTGCAGTTTGAAGGTGTACGTCAGCCCATCGGGCGACACTTCCCAACTATCTGCAAGGCTCGGTACCAACTTGCCACTGGCGGCGTCGAATTCCACCAAACGGTTCATCAGCACGTCGGCCGAGGCGTTGGTGGTGGTCAGTGAGTTGTACTGCACCACATCGAACCCTTCGGGGCTGGCCTCGGTGCATACGCTCAAGTTGGTGGCCGCAACGGCCATCGGCGCAATAAAGAGAGGGGCAAGCAATAGCGGTAGGGCAGCGAGGCGCATATTCGGTTTCCTGTGCAGATCGAAGGCCCATCTGCGAGTGCAGTCTGGAAAAAGCCTACCGTAGAGGTCTGATTGATAAATGACTAGCCCATTTTTGCCTGTGCTTTTGGCCAAAATGCTGTTTTGATGGCGCCTCAGCGTGTTTCGCCGTGCACTTCCCTGTGACCGCAGGCGTTGTAAATCATTCTGTGCGACGAGCGGTCGGCTGTTACAGCGGCCCCTCCTGGCAGCGGTTCAGGCACTTGTGGCCAAGATTTACGCTGCTAAAAGTACACAGGTTGTTGTTGCACTGGGGTCTTTCTGGTATAAAGCAGCGCTCTTTTCTAGGGGCCCGGTTCCTTCACTGTAGGTGTAGCCGGTAAGACCCTAAAGAAACGCGGCGCCTGGCGCCAAATGACTGAGAGATTAAGCGGCCAACCCATGCCGGGTTGGGCATGTGGTTTTAGAGGGCTGAGGCATGTCGAGAGTCTGTCAAGTTACCGGTAAGGGTCCGGTGACTGGGAATAACATTTCCCACGCAAATAACAAAACCCGTCGTCGTTTCCTGCCGAACCTGCAGCATCACCGCTTCTGGGTTGAAGAAGAGAAACGTTTTGTTCGCCTGCGTGTATCTGCTAAAGGCATGCGTATTATCGACAAGCGTGGCATCACTGTCGTGCTGGCCGAAATCCGCGCTGCTGGCAAGATCTAAGGAGCTCTATCATGCGTGAATTGATTCGAATGATCTCTAGCGCCGGTACTGGTCACTTCTACACTACCGACAAGAACAAGCGTACTACCCCGGACAAGCTCGAAAAGAAAATGTTCGACCCGCGCGTTCGCAAGCACGTGATCTACAAAGAAGGCAAAATCAAGTAATTGATTTTCTTCCTTGTGAAAAAAAGCCCGTATCTCACGATGCGGGCTTTTTTTTGCCTGATCGTTCCCACGCTCTGCTGATCGTTCCCACGCTCTGCGTGGGAATGCCGTCTCGGACGCTCAGCGTCCCGTTGTCGATCAACCAATGATCAGGCTTTCTCTTCAAACACCACGTAGATCTTGCGGCACGCTTCCAGCACTTCCCAGGTACCACTGAAACCGGCAGGGATCACAAAGCGGTCGCCGGCCCGCAGTGTCTTGGCATTCCCCTCGGCATCGCGCAACACCGACACGCCTTGCACGATCTCGCAGTACTCATGCTCGGTGTAATTGACCTTCCACTGGCCCACTTCACCTTCCCAGACGCCCGCGTTCATCTGGCCGCATGGGC
This sequence comes from Pseudomonas sp. PA-7-1E, assembly GCF_021605325.1. Classification (NCBI taxonomy): domain Bacteria; kingdom Pseudomonadati; phylum Pseudomonadota; class Gammaproteobacteria; order Pseudomonadales; family Pseudomonadaceae; genus Pseudomonas; species Pseudomonas sp. PA-7-1E. The sequence goes on along the minus strand of NZ_WKFA01000003.1, from coordinate 51,911 downwards.
TGTTGTAGTGGTTGTAGAGTGTCTGTTCGGGGTCGCCCTTGAGGATTTTCTCGGCGGCAGGGCGATAGCGTTCGGGGGCGGTGTTGGCTTGGCTGAAATCGACGATGTCCTGGATGCTCATGTGCATTTCCCGTCTGGCCTGCAGTTGGAGAGCCCAAAGTCTATGTTTATTAAAATGAACATCGCAAGGGCGTTTGCCGCCGTTCTGTCAAATATATTGAAACATCCCCAGCCGCTGGTTTAGGGTGGCAGCTGCCTTGAGCCGAACAGCAGGCTGGCCGGGCAAGCATTCGTGATGGCGCCGGGATAAACCTCCCAGGCCCTTGTATTCAATAAGAGGAGGACACTCGCATGACCACCCTGACCCGTGCCGACTGGGAACAACGCGCCAAGGCTCTGAAAATCGAAGGCCGCGCCTATATCAATGGCGAATACACCGCCGCCGTTTCCGGTGACACCTTCGAATGCATCAGCCCGGTGGATGGGCGCTTGCTGGCCACTGTCGCCAGCTGTGATGCCAGCGACGCCCAGCGCGCCGTGGAAAATGCGCGTGCCACCTTCAATTCCGGTGTGTGGTCGCGCCTGGCGCCGGCCAAGCGCAAGACAGTCATGATCCGTTTCGCCGCGCTGCTCAAGGCTAACGCCGAAGAGCTGGCGCTGCTCGAAACCCTGGACATGGGCAAACCCATCAGCGATTCCCTGAACATCGACGTCCCCGGCGCGGCGCAAGCCCTGAGCTGGAGCGGCGAGGCGATCGACAAGATCTACGATGAAGTCGCCGCCACGCCCCACGATCAACTGGGCCTGGTGACCCGCGAGCCCGTCGGCGTCGTTGGCGCCATCGTGCCGTGGAACTTCCCGTTGATGATGGCCTGCTGGAAACTCGGCCCGGCGCTGTCTACCGGCAACTCTGTCATCCTGAAGCCGTCCGAAAAATCCCCGCTCACCGCCATCCGCATCGCCGCGTTGGCCGTTGAGGCTGGTATTCCAAAAGGCGTGTTCAACGTGCTGCCTGGCTATGGCCACACGGTAGGTAATGCTCTGGCGGTGCATATGGACGTCGATACCCTGGTGTTCACGGGCTCGACCAAGATCGCCAAGCAACTGTTGATCCGCTCCGGCGAATCGAACATGAAGCGTGTATGGCTGGAAGCCGGTGGCAAGAGCCCGAACATCGTGTTTGCCGACGCGCCGAATCTGCAAGCGGCGGCCGAATCTGCCGCCAGTGCCATTGCCTTCAACCAGGGCGAAGTCTGCACTGCCGGCTCGCGCCTGCTGGTCGAGCGCTCGATCAAGGACACCTTCCTGCCGCTGGTGATCGAGGCCCTCAAGGGCTGGAAACCCGGCAACCCACTGGACCCAGCCACCACTGTGGGTGCATTGGTGGATACGCAGCAGATGAACACCGTGCTTTCGTACATTGAAGCTGGCCACGCCGATGGCGCCAAGCTGGTCGCGGGTGGCAAGCGCACCTTGGAAGAGTCCGGCGGCACCTACGTCGAGCCGACGATTTTCGACGGCGTGACCAATGCCATGAAGATCGCCCAGGAAGAGATCTTTGGCCCGGTCCTGTCGGTGATCACTTTCGACAGCGCCGAAGAAGCCATCGCCATCGCCAACGACACCCAATACGGCCTGGCTGCGGCGGTGTGGACGGCGGACATCTCCAAGGCACACCTGACGGCCAAGGCGCTGCGCGCCGGCAGCGTGTGGGTTAACCAGTACGACGGCGGCGACATGACTGCACCGTTCGGTGGTTTCAAGCAGTCGGGTAATGGCCGCGACAAGTCGCTGCATGCATTCGACAAGTACACCGAGCTGAAGGCGACCTGGATCAAGCTCTAAGCAACACTGCTGATCCCCCTGTAGGAGCGAGCTTGCTCGCGAAGAACCTGAAGGCGCCGCGTTTATCCAGCATGAACGCGTCATCGTTAACGTTTTTCGCAAGCAAGCTCGCTCCTACAGTCGTTTTGCGAAGCAGAATTATCCACAGGAGCGTGGCAATGCGTTGGGCGACTTATTTCGCCGTGCTGGCCTCGGTACTCAGCGTTGGCCTGGCCCTGGGTGTCAGCATGCCGTTGGTATCCTTGCGTCTTGAAGGCTGGGGTTATGGCAGTTTCGCTATTGGCGTGATGGCGGCGATGCCGGCATTCGGCGTACTGCTAGGTGCCAAGGTCTCCAGCCGCATGGCGTCCTGGCTCGGCACTGCCAACCTGATGCGCCTGTGCCTGTGGGCCGGTGCGGTGTCCATCGGCTTGCTGGCGATCCTGCCCAGCTACCCGGTGTGGCTGGTGCTCAGGCTGATGATCGGGGTGATCCTGACCATCGTATTTATCCTGGGTGAAAGCTGGATCAACCAATTGGTGGTCGAGCAGTGGCGTGGCCGCCTGGTGGCGCTGTATGGCTGCAGCTATGCCTTGAGCCAGCTGTCGGGGCCGTTGCTGTTGGGCCTGATTGGCACCGACCATGACTACGGCTTCTGGGTCGGCGCGGGCCTTTTGGTGGTGGCGCCGCTGCTGTTGCTGGGACGTACCGGGGCGCCGACGGCGGATTCGTTCAGCGTGACCTTTGGCGACCTGTGGCGCTTTTGCCTGGGCCTGCCGGCGATTGCCTGGGCCGTGGCGTTGTTTGCTGCGTTCGAAGCGATGATCCTGACGCTGTTGCCGGTGTACTGCCTGCAACAGGGTTTTACTGCCGAGATCGCCTTGGCGATGGTCAGCACGGTGGTGGTGGGCGATGCGTTGCTGCAATTGCCCATTGGCGCGCTGGCCGACTATCTGCCGCGACGTACCCTGTTTCTGGCCTGTGCACTGCTGTTGCTGGCGTCGAGCCTGGCGGTGCCGTTATTGATGCACACGTTGCTGATCTGGCCGGTGTGGGTGCTGTTCGGTGCCAGTGCTGGTGGGTTGTTCACCTTGTCGCTGATTTTGATTGGCGAGCGCTACCGCGACGATGCGTTGGTGCGTGCCAACGCTCACGTGGCGCAGCTGTGGGGCATTGGCTGTCTGATCGGGCCGCTGGTGGCGGGGGCGGGCAGCCAGTGGATCAGTGGGCATGCGCTGCCGCTGTTGATGGCGGCCGGGGCGCTGGGGTTGGTGGTGCTGTTGCTGCGTCAGGGGGCTTTCGGCGCTACGCAGCCGACCTGACCTTTAAACGCGGCCAATGTGGGAGCTGGCTTGCCTGCGATGACGGTTTGTCAGCCAGCTGATTTGTTGTCTGGCACACCGCTATCGCGGGCAAGCCCGGCTCCCACAGGTGATCCGCAGGGGTTTTAGAGCATGCGTTCCAGGCCAACACTGGTGGCGAACCAGGCATTGAACCGTCGCCACCAACTGCCCGGTTCGCGGGTCAGGGTGTGCATCTGGCCGTTGTCTTCTGTCACCCACACCACCTGGCCGTCCTGCAGTTTGGCCTCATAGCTCAACGCCGGCGCCATACCTTCCAGCGCCAGGTTGCGCACGTGTTCGGCCAGCTCTGGGCTGTCCACCAGTACGCCGACTTCGGTATTCCACAACACTGAGCGCGGGTCGAAATTGAACGAGCCGATAAACGACTTTTCTCGGTCGAAGATCATCGCCTTGCTGTGCAGGCTGGAGTCCGAGCCGCGCCAGCTGCCATGCCGAAACAGGTGCGGGCCGCTGCTTGCGCTGGGGTCGCCCGGTTGCCGGCGCAGCTCATAGAGCTTTACCCCGTGCTCCAGCAGCGCCTTGCGATACGGCGCATAACCGCCGTGCACGGCCGGTACGTCGGTGGCTTCGAGGGCGTTGGTCAGCAGGCGCACCGAAACACCCGCATCGGCACGCCCTGTGAGGTAGACCAGCCCAGGTTGGCCCGGTACGAAGTAAGCCGAAATCATGATCAGCTCATGGCTGACACCCGCCAGCTCTGGCGCCAGCTGAGTGGTCAGCAGCAGTCGGGGGTCGGGGTCGGCCTTGGCCAGTACCTTGCTCGGTGCGTCCCACAGCGCCTGGTTCCAGGCCCAGATCAACTCGCGGCGCCAGAGGTCCATGCGGGGCTGGGTCTGGTAAGTGCGCAGGCGGTTATACAGCGCGTGGTTCTGCTGACGGGATTGAGCCAGGGAGGCTTCAAGGCGCCCGCGGGCGACGGCGAGGTCGACCTTGGAGGGTTTGTTCGAGACGAAGTCATCGATAGGCTTGCTCAAGGCGCTGTTCCAGTACTGGTCGAAGCTGTGACCCAATTGCTCGGCCACCGGCCCTACGCTGAGCATGTCGATGTCTGTGAAATTCAGGTTCGGTTCGGCGTCGAAATACTCGTCGCCCAGGTTGCGCCCGCCAACGATGGCCACGCTGTTATCGGCCAGCCACAGCTTGTTATGCATGCGCCGGTGTTGCAGTGACAGGTTGAATACACGACCCATGGCGCGCGTGACGCCGGTGCTACGGCCCAGATGCAGCGGATTGAACAGGCGTATCTGCACCTTGGGATGGGCGGCGAGGGTGGCGATGATCTGGTCGAGACCATCGCTGGTGGTGTCGTCCAGCAGAATCCGCACGCGCACCCCGCGGTCGGCGGCCTTGAGCAGTTCGTCCACAAGCATGCGTGTGCTGATGCCGTCGTGCACGATGTAGTACTGCAAGTCGAGGCTGGTCTGGGCGTTGCGAATCAACTCGGCGCGAGCCATGAAAGCCTCACTGCTGTTGGGCAGCAAGCGGAAGCCCGAGCGTCCTTGGTAGGGGGCGGCCTGGGCCTGGATCGAGCGACCGAACGAGGAGTCCTTCGCCGGCAGGGCATCGCTGGGGATGCGCGGGGTGTCGACCGTGGCACAGCCGCCCAGGGCCAGGGCTCCCAGCAGGCAAAACGGTAAAAGCCGTCGAATCATCAAGGAAACTGCTTCCAGGTCAGGGCGGTTGTGGCATATGACGGCATTTGCTCGGGAAAGGTCAGTCCGCCGTCTCTTCCAGCATCTTGCGTGCAGCGGCACCTACCTTGCGCACGGCCTCTTCAGTCTGCGTCGTTGGCTTGGCAGCGTAGTTCATGCGCAAGCAGTTACGGTACTTGCCGGAGGCGGAAAAGATGCTGCCTACCGCCACCTGTACACCTTGTTCCACCAGCACGCGGTTGAGCTTCAAGGTGTCGAAGCCCTCCGGCAGCTCAATCCATAGCATGAAGCTGCCTTGGGGCCGGCTGGCGCGCGTGCCAGCGGGGAAATAACGGCTGACCCAATCGAGCATCAAGTCGCGATTACGCTGGTATTGGGTACGCATCCTACGTAAATGAGGCTCGAAATGACCGCCTTTGAGGAATTCGGCAATGGCAATCTGCGGCTGTGTGGCCGTAGAGCCGGTGCTGATGTATTTCATGTGCAGCACCCGCTCCAGATAGCGTCCCGGTGCGACCCAACCAATGCGCAGGCCGGGCGCCAGGGTTTTGGAGAACGAGCTGCACAGCAGCACACGGCCGTCTTCATCGAAGGATTTGATGGTGCGCGGGCGTGGGTAGCTGTAGGCCAACTCGCCATACACATCGTCTTCGATAATCGCCACGTCAAAGCGCTGGGCCAGGGTCAGCAAGGCGCGTTTACGGGCTTCCGGCATGATGTAGCCCAAGGGGTTGTTGCAGTTTGGGGTGAGCTGGATGACTTTGATCGGCCACTGTTCCAGCGCCAGTTCCAAGGCCTCCAGGCTGATGCCGGTGAGCGGGTCGGTAGGGATTTCCAGGGCTTTCATGCCCAGGCCCTTGAGGGTCTGCATGGCGCCGTGGAAGCTGGGCGAATCCACCGCGACGATATCGCCGGGCTCACAAATCGCGTGAATGCTGGCGGAGAGGGCTTCGTGGCAACCGGTGGTGATCACGATGTCTTCGGCGCTCAGTTGGCAGCCGGAGTCCAATGACAGCCGGGCGATTTGCTCACGCAGTTCCATACAGCCGAGGATATTGTCGTAATACAGCCCCGGCAGGTCTTGGCGCCGGCTGACACGGGCGAGGCTACGCAGCAACGGCTTTAAGGTAGGCGACAATACATCCGGCATGCCTCGGCCCATCTGTATGACGTCTTTGCGCGGCACCGCACGAATCAGTTCCAGCACCAGGTCCCACTGGGAGATTTCCACTGGCCGTTGGGCCGGGCGGCCTATCTCGGGCAGTGCCGGCAGTTCACGGCCCACCGGAACAAAATAGCCCGACTTGGGCTTGGGCATCGCCAGGCCGTTGTCTTCGAGCAACCGATACGCCTGCTGCACGGTGCTCAGGCTCACCCCATGTTCCACACTCAAGGCCCGCACCGAGGGCAGTCGATCGCCCGGACGATAGAAGCCCTGTTCAATACGGGTGCCGAGCAATTCGGCGAGGTTGACGTAAAGGGTCATGGTGGTCGCTCCCGAGGGACCAGTACAGATAGGGGGAAAATACAGGATTCAGCCACGCAGAGGCAGCATCTGTATGTATTTATTAAAAGTTGGCTGAATCTGTAATGGTACTGGCCGCCCGCGCATGCTGATCACTCAAGACAACAGGCCAATGAGGGGCAGTCAAATGAGCGGCATGAGCGATGTACGGCTGGCGCTACGCAGTCAGGAACTGGGCGTGGCGCAGGAGCAGGTGATCACTGCCTCGGCGCCTGGCCGCTGGAATCTGTTCTGGCGCCGTCGCCATACGCGCAAGGCCCTGCTGGACCTGAGCCGCGAGCAGTTACGCGACATCGGGCTGACCGCCGAGCAGGCGCGCCGTGAGGGTTTGAAACCCTTCTGGCGCGATTGATCAGAGCAGTTCTTTGAGGCGGTGCCAGAGCATCCCCAGGGCCAGCAACGGCGAACGCAGGTGTTTGCCGCCGGGGAAGGTGATGTGTGGCACCTGGGCGAACAGATCGAAGCGCCCCTGTTGCTGGCCGCTGATGGCCTCGGCCAGCAGCTTGCCCGCCAGGTGCGTGGCGTTGAGGCCATGGCCGGCATAGGCCTGGGCGTAATACACGTTGGGTTGATCGGCCAGGCGGCCGATCTGCGGCAGGCGGTTGGCGCCGATGCCGATCATGCCGCCCCATTGGTAGTCGATTTTCACGTCTGCCAATTGGGGGAATACCTGCAGCATCTTCGGTCGCATGTAGGCGCCGATGTCCTTGGGGTCTCGACCGGAGTAGTGGCAGGCGCCGCCGAACAACAGGCGGCGGTCGGCGGACAGGCGGAAGTAGTCCACCGTCACGCGCTGGTCACACACGGCCATGTTCTGCGGTAACAGGCGGGTGGCTTGCGCTTCGCTCAAGGGCTCGGTGGCAATGATGTAGCTGCCGGCGGGCAGCACCTTGCCGCTCAGTTGCGGGTTGAGCCCGTTCAGGTAGGCATTGCAGGCCAGTACCAGGGTCTTGGCGCGCACAGTGCCTTGGGCGGTATGCACCTTGACCTCAGGGCCATAGTCGATACGGGTCACTGGGGATTGCTCGTACAGCGCCACGCCCAACTGCTGGGCAACGGCAGCCTCACCCAGTGCCAGGTTCAGCGGGTGCAGATGGCCGGAACCCATGTCGATCATGCCGCCTACATAGCGATCAGAGCCGATTACGGTGCCCATCTCGCTGGCTTGCAACAGGCGCACTTCGTGGCGGTAGCCCAGGCTGCGCAGCTCTTCGGCATCCTCGGCCAGGCCCCGTAGGTCGCGGGGTTTGTTGGCCAGGTCGCAGTAGCCCCAGGTCAGGTCACAGGGGATCTGGAAGCGCTCCACACGCTCGCGCACGATCTCCACGGCTTCCAGGCCCATCAGCTTCATCTGGCGCACGCCGTCGCTGCCGATCACCTGGGTGAACTGATCCAGCCCGTGGCCGACACCGCGAATCAACTGGCCGCCATTGCGCCCGCTGGCGCCCCAGCCGATCTTGCGCGCCTCCAGCAACACCACGCGAAAGCCGCGCTCGGCCAACTCCAGGGCGGTGTTGAGCCCGGAGAACCCCCCGCCGATCACACAGACATCGGCGTTCACCTCACCCGTCAGCGTCGGGTAATCCGGTTGCGGCACGCTGCTGGCGGCGTAGTAGGAAGCGGTGTGCCGGGCGCTGGCGGTCATGGGGAACCTCCCTGTCTGGAAAATTTGACGCAGGATACAGGGGTCGCACGACGCTGTCTGCGCGGGGCGTTTTGCGTCAGAATCCACGTCTATTCGCCGTTCGGTATGGGTTTCGATGAGTTGCAACAGTCAGAAAATCAGCGCGCTGCGTCGCCAGATTCCTTCGTTCGAGTGCGTTCCCGGTTGCCACGACTGCTGTGGGCCGGTGACCACCTCGCCCGAGGAAATGTCGCGTCTGCCGCGCAAGACCGCTGCCGAGCAAGAGGCGGCAATGGACGAGCTGAACTGCGTACACCTGGGGCCCAAGGGTTGCACGGTGTATGACGAGCGGCCGCTGATCTGTCGCCTGTTCGGCACCACCAAGACCTTGCCGTGCCCTAATGGCCGCCGGCCAGTGGAGCTGATTCATCCGCGGGTGGAGAAGCAGATTCATGAGTACATGGCGAGTACCCGGCAGGTGTTGGTCTAGCGGATGTACTCGGTTAAAACTGTGGGAGCTGGCTTGCCAGCTCCCACATTTGACCGTGTTGTGTCACTGGGTCAGTCAGGGATCGGCAGGTTCAGGCTCTCTTTCACCTCTTCCATCACGATATAGCTCTTGGATTCCCGCACATGGGGGAGTTTGAGCAGGATATCGCCCAGCAATTTGCGGTACGACGCCATCTCCGAGATTCGCGCTTTCACCAGGTAGTCGAAATCACCCGACACGAGATGGCATTCCAGCACGTGAGGCAGTTTCAGCACGGCTCGGCGAAATTCTTCAAAGGTGTCACCCGACTTGTAATCCAGGCTGATCTCGACAAATACCAGCAAACTTCCCTTCAAATGCTGGGGATTGAGCCGTGCGTTGTAGCCCATGATGATCCCTTCGCGCTCCAGGCGCCGCACGCGCTCGGTGCAGGGCGTGGTGGACAGCCCGACCTTTTCCCCCAGCTCCGTGAACGAGATGCGCCCGTCGGTTTGCAGGATGCGCAGGATATTGCGGTCGATCTTGTCCAGCTCCCGCTTGGTCTGGGTGTTGGTACGCATAGGGGATACGCCTCTGTCAAAAGGGTTTTTGCCAAGAATTGTCGCCAAATATAGGCATTTATATAGTGAAATGCACTGCCGATTGTTTTTTACACTGCGCCCATCATTGCTCGAATAACACACGTCAGCGGCTGAGCCCGCGATGAGGATATAAAAATGCGCGTTCTGGTCTTGGGTAGCGGCGTCATTGGGGTGACCAGTGCCTACTATTTGGCGCGGGCCGGCTTCGACGTTGTGGTGGTTGATCGTCAGCCTGCCGCTGCCATGGAAACCAGTTTCGCTAACGCCGGTCAGGTGTCCCCTGGCTACGCCTCGCCATGGGCCGCGCCGGGTGTGCCGCTCAAGGCCATCAAATGGCTGCTTCAGCGCCACGCGCCGCTGGCGATCAAGGCCACCGCCGATATCGACCAATACCTGTGGATGGCGCAGATGCTGCGCAACTGCACGGCCAGCCGCTACGCGGTGAACAAGGAACGCATGGTGCGCCTGTCCGAGTACAGCCGCGACTGCCTTGACGAATTGCGCGCCGAGACCGGCATTGCCTACGAAGGGCGCAGCCTCGGGACTACCCAACTGTTCCGCACCCAGGCCCAACTCGATGGCGCCGCCAAGGACATCGCCGTGCTGAAAGAGTCCGGCGTGCCATTCGAATTGCTCGACCGAGCCGGCATTGCCCGGGTTGAACCGGCCCTGGCCAGCGTCACCGATATCCTCGCGGGTGCCTTGCGCCTGCCCAACGACCAGACGGGCGACTGCCAGATGTTCACCACGCGCCTGGTCGAAATGTGCAAACAATTGGGTGTGGAATTCCGCTTCGAACAAGACATCCAGCGCCTGGACTACGCAGGCGACCGCATCAATGGTGTGCTGATCGACGGCAAGCTGGAAACCGCCGACCGTTATGTCCTGGCCCTCGGCAGTTACTCGCCCAAGTTGCTCAAGCCATTGGGGATCAAGGCGCCGGTGTACCCGCTCAAGGGTTATTCGCTGACTGTGCCGATCACTAACCCGGCAATGGCGCCGACCTCGACCATTCTCGATGAAACCTACAAAGTCGCGATCACGCGTTTCGACAACCGTATTCGCGTCGGTGGCATGGCTGAAATAGCCGGTTTTGACCTGTCGCTGAACCCGCGGCGACGTGAAACCCTGGAGATGATCGTCAACGACCTTTATCCTCAGGGCGGCGATCTGGCCGAGGCCAGTTTCTGGACCGGCCTGCGCCCGACCACCCCGGACGGTACACCGATTGTGGGTGCCACGCCGTTCAAGAACCTGTTCCTGAATACAGGCCACGGTACCCTCGGTTGGACCATGGCCTGTGGTTCGGGTCGCTTGCTGGCCGACCTGATGGCGAAGAAAACGCCGCAGATCAGCGCCGCAGGCCTCGATATTTCCCGTTATGGCAACCACCAGGAGTCCGCACAACATGTCAATCCAGCGCCAGCTCACCAATGAGCGCATGAGCCAGATCGTTGTCCACAGCGGTACCGTGTACCTGGCAGGGCAAGTTGGCGACGACATGAGCGCCGGGATTGAGCAGCAGACCCGTGAAACCCTGATCAATATCGAGCGCTTGCTGGACCTTGCGGGTACCGACAAGTCCAGGTTGCTGTCGGTAACGATCTACCTGAAGGACATCGACGCCGACTTCGCTTTGATGAACGCGGTATGGGACAAATGGCTGCCCAAAGGCGTCGCCCCGGCCCGAGCCACGGTCCAAGCCAAGCTGTGCGAACCCGAGATTCTGGTAGAGCTGTCTGTCGTGGCTGCGCTGCCTTAACAACGATCCCTCTCCCGGTGCCGGCGTTGTTGGTCGGCACCGGTTTTTTATTGACTTTGCTGCCTAGAAGCCTGCCGCCATGCGTCCAGCCCGTGCCCTGATTGATCTCCAAGCCCTGCGCCATAACTACCAATTGGCCCGAGAAGTCACCGGGGCCAAGGCCCTCGCCGTGATCAAGGCCGATGCCTACGGCCATGGCGCGGTGCCCGTGGCCCAGGCACTGGAGGCGCAAGCCGACGGGTTCGCGGTGGCGTGCATCGAGGAAGCGCTGGAACTGCGCGCCGCCGGCATTCGTGCGCCGGTGTTGCTGCTGGAAGGTTTTTTCGAAGCCGACGAGTTGCCGCTGATCATCGAGCAGGATTTGTGGTGCGTGGTGCATTCGCTTTGGCAGTTGGACGCCATCGAGCAAGCTCGTTTGAGCAAGCCGCTGACAGTGTGGCTGAAGCTGGACTCGGGCATGCACCGTGTGGGCCTGCACCCCAAGGATTACCAGGAGGCGTATCAGCGCCTGCTGGCGAGTGGCAAAGTGGCGAAAATCGTGCTGATGAGCCATTTTGCCCGCGCCGATGAGCTCGATTGCGTCAGCAGCAACGAACAAGTAACGGTGTTTGAGGCGGCGCGCCAGGGGCTGGCGGCTGAGGTCAGCCTGCGCAACTCACCGTCTGTATTGGGCTGGCCAAGCGTGTCCAGCGACTGGGTGCGCCCCGGTATCATGCTTTATGGCGCAACGCCCTTTGGCGAAGACCAGGCCCTCGCCGCGCGCTTGCAGCCTGTGATGACCCTGGAGTCCAAAGTCATCTGCGTGCGCGAGTTGCCGGCCGGTGAGCCGGTGGGCTACGGCGCCAGGTTCGTCACGCCCAAGCCGATGCGCATCGGCGTGGTTGCCATGGGTTATGCCGACGGTTACCCACGTCATGCGCCGACCGGTACCCCGGTGCTGGTCGCTGGCCAGCGCAGCCGGCTGCTGGGGCGCGTGTCCATGGACATGCTGTGTGTCGACCTCACCGACTTGCCCCAGGCGGGCCTTGGTTCCACCGTAGAGTTGTGGGGCAAGCACATCCTCGCCAGTGATGTTGCCGTGGCCGCCGAGACCATCCCCTATCAGATTTTCTGCAATCTGCGCCGAGTGCCAAGGCTCTATAGCGGCGCTTAGCCGCCGGCAACGAACCGAGCACACCGGGATTTAGGCCCAAGTGTTGTAAATACTGAACGCTGTCGCCATGATAACGCTCAATTACAACAAAGCCTGAATCCTAGGAGGCTCCTGCATTGGACGTCGGCGAACGACTGCAATCCATCCGTAAACTCAAAGGTCTTTCCCAGCGTGAGCTCGCCAAGCGTGCGGGCGTCACCAACAGCACCATTTCGATGATCGAGAAAAACAGCGTCAGCCCCTCGATCAGCTCCCTGCGCAAGGTGTTGGGCGGTATCCCCATGTCCATGGTCGAGTTCTTCTCCGAAGAAGTGCTCCAGGAAATACCGACGCAGATCGTCTATAAAGCCAATGAGCTGATCGACATCTCTGACGGTGCCGTCACCATGAAACTGGTGGGCCGGGCGCGCCCAAGCCGGGCTATCGCATTTCTCAATGAAATCTACCCTCCGGGTGCCGACACGGGCGAAGAAATGCTCACCCATGAAGGCGAAGAAACCGGAATTCTGGTGGAAGGGCGCCTGGAATTGGTGGTCGGTCTTGAAACTTTTGTGCTCGAAGCGGGCGATAGCTACTACTTTGAAAGCACCAGGCCTCATCGTTTTCGCAATCCGTTCGACGTGCCGGCGCGACTAATCAGCGCAGCCACACCCGCGAACTTTTAAGAATAGAGGCGCCCTGCCAGCGTTGCAGAGGTTCCCGCAGCTGTACACCGTGAGGCCGAATCTCCCTTTATTTAATAGGGTTGTTTCGGCCAGGCGGGCTAACCGTTATACTTTCGCCGCCTGCGAAACCGTGGCCGCAGGCGTGAATAGCCACCATTGAGGGTGAACGCGTGAACCTAATTATGAAAATGCTGGCTGCACCAGCAACCGTACTGGCCCTATGGGCTGTCAGCGCTCAAGCTGCGACCAATGATGACATTGCCAAGCGCCTGGAGCCTGTGGGCCAGGTTTGCGTCCAGGGCCAGGAATGCAAGGGCATGGAAGTTGCCGTGGCAGCCGGCGGCGGCGGCGCGAAAACCCCCGATGAGATCATCGCCAAGCACTGTAATGCGTGCCACGGCAGCGGCCTTTTGGGTGCGCCAAAAATTGGCGACACCGCCGCATGGAAAGAACGCGCCGACCATCAAGGTGGCCTCGATGGCATCCTGGCCAAGGCCATCACCGGTATCAACGCCATGCCGCCCAAAGGCACCTGCGCTGATTGTTCGGATGACGACCTCAAGGGTGCGATCAAGAAGATGTCCGGGCTGTAATCGGCCGATCTTCGTCAAAAATGCCGCTTACCAGCGGCTTTTTTGTGCCCGCGATTTGGTATTCAGGCTGTTCATTGCAGCAAAGACCCGGCAAGCTCGGTCCAACCCCTAATTCATGGAATGTTCGGGAGCAGTCGGATGGTGCAGTTGTGTTCAATCGAGCAAGCAGTTGACGACGTACTGGAGCGCCTGCCGGCGCATATCCACATGGGCATGCCGCTGGGGCTGGGCAAGCCCAACCTGTTCGTCAACGCGCTGTACCGGCGCATCGCAAAATTGCCCGAACGGGCGCTGACGCTCTATACGGCCTTGAGCCTGGGCCGTCCTACGCAGGGTGACGGTCTTCAAAAGCGCTTTATCGAACCTTTCATCGAACGAGTGTTTGGCGACTACCCCGAGCTGGATTTCCTCGCGGACCTGCACAAGGGCAGCCTGCCGAAGAATATCCGTGTGCAGCAATTCTTCATGCAGCCCGGCAGCTTGCTCCACAGCGCCGCGGCGCAACAGGATTACGTCAGCAGCAACTACAGCCATGCGGCCCGCGACATCAACGCCGCCGGCCTGAACCTGGTGGCGCAATTGGTTGCCAGTAGCAGCGAGCATCCCGACCGCCTGAGCCTGAGCTGCAACCCGGATATCACCCTCGACCTGATGCCCATGATCGCCAAGCGCCGCGCGGCTGGGGAGACCATCCTGGTCGTCGGCCAGGTCCATAGCGATTTGCCCTACATGCCTGGCGATGCCGAGTTGGGCATGGATGAGTTCGACTACCTGCTGGATGAAAAAGACAGCACCACGCTGTTCTCCACTCCGAACATGCCGGTGGGCTTTCAGGATCATTTTATCGGCCTGCATGCCAGCACCCTGGTGCGTGATGGCGGTACGTTGCAGATTGGCATCGGCTCCATGGGCGATGCACTGACGGCTGCCTTGCTGGCGCGCCAGGCCGACAACGAAGCCTATCGCCTGTTGCTCACCGACTTGGATGTGTACCAGTGGGCGCCGTTGATCAGTCGCGAAGGCGGCGTCGAGCCGTTTGCCCGTGGCCTTTACGGTTGCAGCGAGATGTTCGTCAACGGCCTGCTGGTATTGGCGGATGCCGGGATCGTGCGGCGCAAGGTCTACCCGGATGTGGCGACCCAGATGCAGGCCAACGCGGGCACCCTGGACGACGCGGCGCAACCCGATGGCGTGTCGATCCATGGCGGTTTCTTCCTGGGGCCTCGCAGTTTTTACCAGCGCTTGCAGGAAATGACCCATGCCAAGCGCCAGGCATTCAACATGACCCGCATCAGCTACATCAACGAGCTGTACGGCCAGGAAGAACTCAAGCGCTTGCAGCGCCTGGATGCGCGGTTTATCAACAGCGCTATCATGGTCACCTTGCTCGGCGCGGGCGTGGCTGATCAGTTGGAAGACGGTCGCGTGCTCAGTGGTGTGGGCGGGCAATACAATTTCGTGGCCCAGGGGCATGCGCTGGAAGGTGCACGCTCAATCCTGATTTTGCGCAGCTGGCGCGAGTCGGCGGGTGAGGTCAGTTCCAATATCGTCTGGGAGTACGGCCACTGCACCATTCCCCGGCACCTGCGGGATATCGTCATTACCGAATACGGTATTGCCGACTTGCGGGGTCAGACGGATGCCAAGGTGATCGAAGCGTTGCTGAACATCACTGACTCAAGGTTCCAGCACGACTTGATTGAGCAGGCGCAAAAGGCCGGCAAACTGCCCAAGGATTTCCAGTTGGATCCGCGTTTTGCCGACAACACGCCGCAGCGGCTCCAGGCGATTCAGGCCAGGCACCGTCGCTTGTTCCCCGAATACCCCCTGGGCTGTGACTTCACGGATGAGGAGCGGGACTTGTTGCGGGCGCTGAACTGGCTCAAGAGCAAATTCAAGCTCACGGAAATTCTGGAGTTGGGCAAGGCGGCACTCGACGCGCCGGAGCCGGAGGCGTTTCCCGAGCATTTGCAACGGATGCGCTTGGATAAGCCGGAGGGCATCAAGGAAGACCTGTATCAACGCTTGCTGCTGGCCGGACTGCAGGCCACCGCCCACTGACAGCGCAACGCAAAACCTAATGTGGGAGCAGGCAAGCCAGCTCCCACACAGTGATTACTCGATAAAGGTCACGACACCACCGGCCAGCGACTTCACCCGCGCCAGCGACTCAACCCGATAACCCTGTGCATCCAGTTCTGCACGCCCACCCTGGAACGACTTCTCGATCACAATGCCCAAGCCGGCTACGGTCGCGCCGGCCTGCTTGATGATCGAGATCAGCGCTTGGGACGCCTTGCCGTTGGCCAAAAAGTCATCGATCACCAGCACGCGGTCGCTGCTGGTCAGGTGGCGCGGGGAGATCGCCACGGTGCTTTCGGTTTTCTTGGTGAAGGAATACACCGTGGCCGACAGCAGGTTTTCCGTGAGCGTCAAGGATTGCTGCTTGCGCGCGAAGATCACCGGCACACCCAGGTTCAGCCCGGTCATGATCGCCGGGGCAATGCCCGACGCTTCGATGGTGACGATCTTGGTGATGCCCGAATCCTTGAACAGTGCGGCGAACTCGTCGCCGATCAGTTTCATCAGTGCCGGGTCGATCTGGTGGTTCAGAAAGGCGTCAACCTTGAGGACCTGATCGGAAAGCACGATGCCTTCTTCGCGAATTTTCTTGTGCAGTGCTTCCACGGAAAGCTTCCTCTAATGGCGCGTTGTGCGCCGAAAGTAGATTAAAAAGTAGTCGATTCTAGCGCTTTAACATCGCGCGTATATCCGCCAAGGCGGTGTTGCCGCGAACGGCCTTCACCTCGGTGGGAGTGTCGTCATTGCCTTCCCAGGCCAGGTCGTCCGGCGGCAGTTCATCCAGGAACCGGCTGGGGGCACAATCGATGATTTCACCGTATTGCTTGCGCTTGGCGGCAAAGGTGAAGGCCAGGGTCTGACGAGCGCGGGTAATGCCCACGTAGGCCAGGCGGCGTTCTTCCTCGATGGTGTCGGCTTCGATGCTGGAGCGGTGCGGGAGGATTTCCTCTTCCATGCCCATGATGAACACGTAGGGAAATTCCAGGCCCTTGGACGCATGCAAGGTCATCATCTGCACGCCTTCGGCACCGTCTTCCTCTTCTTGCTGGCGCTCGAGCATGTCGCGCAACACCAGCTTGCCGATGGCGTCCTCGACGGTCATCTCGCCGTCTTCGTCTTTTTCCAGGGTGTTCTTCAACGCCTCGATCAGGAACCAGACGTTGCCCATGCGGTAATCGGCGGCCTTGTCGCTGGAGCTGTTGGTGCGCAGCCAGTTTTCATAGTCGATGTCCATGACCATGCTGCGCAGGGCGCTG
This sequence comes from Pseudomonas sp. PA-7-1E, assembly GCF_021605325.1. NCBI lineage: Bacteria > Pseudomonadati > Pseudomonadota > Gammaproteobacteria > Pseudomonadales > Pseudomonadaceae > Pseudomonas > Pseudomonas sp. PA-7-1E. The sequence continues at coordinate 35,340 of NZ_WKFA01000003.1, read as the reverse complement.
ATCGGGTCTTCGCCGGCGCACTGCTCGCGGACCTTGTCCATGAAGCGCTTGAAGCGTGACAGGCGATCAGTGAAGCGCGTGTCCAGGTGTCCGCCCAGGCCGATTTCGTCGGTGGCGGCGTACATCGAGATCTTGCGTTCGGTGGCGTAGTTGCCGAGCTTTTCCAGGGTGGTGGAGCCGATTTCCCGGCGCGGCACGTTGATCACGCGCAGGAAAGCGTTGTCGTCGTCCGGGTTCACGATCAGCCGGAAGTAGGCCATCAGGTCTTTGACTTCCTGGCGTCCGAAAAAGCTGTTGCCGCCCGACAGGCGATACGGCACCTGGTGATGCTGCAGCTTCAGCTCGATCAGTTTGGCCTGGTAGTTGCCGCGATACAGGATCGCAAAGTCGCTGTAGGGCCGGTCGGTGCGCAAGTGCAGGCTGAGGATTTCCACGGCGACGCGCTCGGCTTCGGCGTCTTCGTTGCGGCAGCGGATCACACGGATCTCGTCGCCATGGCCCATCTCGCTCCACAGTTGTTTTTCAAACTCGTGGGGGTTGTTGGAGATCAGCACGTTGGCGCAACGCAGGATGCGGCTGGTGGAGCGGTAGTTCTGCTCCAGCATCACCACTTTCAAGGAGGGGTAGTCTTCCTTGAGCAGCATCAGGTTTTCCGGGCGGGCGCCGCGCCAGGCGTAGATCGACTGGTCGTCGTCGCCCACCACGGTGAACTGGTTGCGCGTGCCGATCAGTAATTTCACCAGCAGGTATTGGCTGGCGTTGGTGTCCTGATATTCGTCCACCAGCAGGTAGCGCACCTTGTTTTGCCACTTCTCCAGGATGTCCTTGTGCTCCTGGAACAGCTTGACCGGCAGCAGGATCAGGTCGTCGAAGTCCACCGCGTTGAACGCCTTGAGCGTGCGCTGGTAGTGGGTGTAGACGATGGCAGCGGTCTGCTCCTTGGGGTTGCGTGCAGCTTCCAGGGCTTCGGCGGGCAGGATCAGGTCGTTTTTCCACGAGCCGATCATGTTCTTGATTTCGTCGACGCCGTCGTCGCCCGCGTATTCCTTCTGCATGATGTCGGTCATCAGGGCCTTGACGTCGGTCTCGTCGAAGATCGAGAAGCCGGGCTTGTAGCCCAGTCGCACATGCTCCTTGCGGATGATGTTCAGGCCCAGGTTGTGGAAGGTGCACACGGTGAGGCCGCGGCCTTCGCCGCCTTTGAGCAGGGTGCCGACCCGCTCTTTCATTTCCCGTGCCGCCTTGTTGGTGAAGGTCATGGCGACGATGTACTGGGCGCGGATGCCGCAGTTCTGGATCAAGTGCGCGATCTTGCGCGTGATCACGCTGGTCTTGCCGGAGCCTGCACCGGCGAGCACCAATAGAGGGCCGCCGACGTAGTTCACGGCTTCTTGCTGCCGGGGATTGAGTCGGGACATACGGAATTTCAGGGGTCGTTGTTCAAAAGGGCGGGCATTTTAACAGGCTGGAAAGATTCTGCTGCCATAGAACGACGGTGTGACGTACCACTCGATCTAAATTTGCCGGTTTTGCTACTTTGCCGCAGGATGTTAAGGATTATTCGAGACTAATATTTACAGTCTACGTGTTTGATAACACCTATCATTTGTCATCCTTTGTCATTGTCAGGCCGCACGTCATAATGGCACCGCTAATGAAATTTTGCAGAGTCTAGGGAGTTAGCGTGTCTACGCCTGTCGAACCCTTGCGTTTGCTGCTGCTGGCCGATGAGCCCGAGTGGGCAGCGTTGTTGCGCGAGTGCCTGGAGCCGATGGGCGAAGGGGCTGTGCTGATCAGTGCGCCCAACTGGGACTCGGTAAGCCGCCTGTTCGATGACGACCAGGGTGCTGTGTTATTGACCACGCCCAGCCTGCAGCCCGGCCCCGGCCGGTGCAGCCTGCCGTGTGTATTGCTGCTGGAGCAGGAGCCACTGGTGTCGCCGCTGGGTGTCAGCGATTGGTTGGTGTTGGATGCATTGGACGCCGACACATTGCGCCGCTGCCTGCGCCATGTGCGCGAGCGCGGCGTGCTGGAAAACACCTTGCAGCGCCTGGCCGAGCAAGACCCGCTCACCGGTATTGCCAACCGCCAGGGCTTCCAGACCTTGCTGGCCGCCCGGCTGGCAGAAAACGAAGGCCGTGGCCTGGCCCTCGGCCATCTGGACCTGGACAATTTTCGTCATGCCAACGATGCCCTCGGCCATCAGGCGGGCGACCGTTTGATCCTGCAAGTGGTGTCGCGGCTCAAGAGCCAGCTCGAAGCCGGGGACCAACTGGCGCGCCTGGGCAGCGATGAGTTTGCCTTGTTGATCGATACCCGCCGGGCGCCCCAGCGCGCCGAATGGATGGCCGAGCGCATCACCGAAGTGATGGCCGAACCCTATTGGGTGGATGGCGAAAGCCTGTTGATCGGTTGCAGCCTGGGCATGGCCCATGCTCGAGCCCGCGCTGGCGCCGACCCGTTGATGTGGCATGCCCATATCGCCATGCAGCAGGCCAAAAGCACCCAGGGCTGTACCTTTCATATCTTCAATGAACGCATCAACCGCAACGCGCGCAGCCTGGCCGACCTGGAAAGTGAACTGCGCCGGGCCTTGCGTCGCGATGAGTTGGAGCTGCATTACCAGCCGCGACTGGACCTGGACGACGGTCATATCGTTGGCCTCGAAGCTCTGGTGCGCTGGCGCCACGGTGAGCGCGGCTTGTTGCCGCCTAGCGAATTCGTGCCGCTGGCCGAACAGAGTGGTCTGATCGTGCCATTGGGCTACTGGGTGATCTCCCGAGCCCTGCGCGACATGCAAGACCTGCGTGAACGCGGCCTGCCGCCGCTGCACATGGCGGTCAACCTGTCGTTTCGCCAGTTCCAGGACAGTCAGTTGCTGTCTACCCTCAGCCGCCTGATTGCCGAGCGCGGCGTGGAAGCGCAATGGCTGGAGTTCGAATTGACCGAAACCGCCGTGATGCGCCGCAGCGACCTGGTCAAGCAGACCATGGACGCCCTTGGCCGGCTGGGTGTGCGGTTTTCCCTGGATGATTTCGGCACCGGTTTTTCGTCGTTTGTGCACCTCAACAGCCTGCCGATTGCCTTGTTGAAGATCGATAAGAGCTTTGTCGGCGGCATGGAAGAGCGCGAAGAAAACCGCAAGCTGGTGCACGCCATGATCAACCTGGCCCACAACCTCAACCTGGAAGTGGTCGCCGAAGGCGTGGAAACCCCTGAGCAGCTTGAGCTTTTGCGCTTGTTTGGGTGCGACCAGGTCCAGGGTTACCTGATCAGCAAGCCGTTGCCGCTGCCCGAGCTGGTGGAATACCTGATGTTCGGGCAAAGCCAGCAGGCGCTGTTGGGTTAAGCCTTCAAAGTGGTTCAAATGTGGGAGCTGGCTTGCCTGCGATAGCGGTCGTTCAGCTAATAATGATTAGCCTGACACACCGCTATCGCAGGCAAGCCAGCTCCCACATGTGCCGCGTGCACTCGCTAGTCAGGCAGGGCCGCTCGGAATCCAACAGGAGCATCCGGCTCCTGCCGAATCATCCGCTTCATCTTCGCCTCAAATGCCCAGGTCAGGCTCACCGCCGCACACGCCAGGCCCAGTGCCAGGCCCCACCAGACGCCTGTTGGCCCCCAGCCCAGGGTGAACGCCATCAACCAGGCTGACGGTGCGCCAATCAGCCAATAGCAACCCAGGCCCACCAAGAAGGTGGTCTTGGCGTCCTTCAAGCCACGGATACAACCCATGGCGATGGTCTGCACGCCATCGAACAATTCAAACCAGGCGGCGACGGCCAGCAGGCTCACCGCCAGGACGATGACGTCATGGAACGCCGGGTCGTCATGGTCGAGGAACAGTCCGATCAGCGGGTCGGAAAACAGCCACAGTACCGCCGCAAATCCCACCATCACCATGGCGCCGAATCCTATGCCCACTCGTCCGGCCAGGCGTGCCTGCAGCAACTGCCCGGCGCCGTAATGCTGGCCGATGCGCATGGTCACCGCGTAGGACATCCCCGCCGGCACCATGAAGGCCACCGAGACAATCTGCAGGGCGATCTGGTGTGCCGCCAACTGCGTGCTGCCCATGGTGCCCATGCACAACGCCGCAAAGGCAAACAACCCGACCTCTACCGCATAGGTGCCGCCAATCGGCAGGCCCAGGCGCCACAGCTCGCGCAGGTAGTGGGTATTCAGGCGCAGCAGGCCTGTGCCCAGCGGGTAGGCGGCGTAGGTGCGGTTGCTGCGGATGTACCACATCAGTGCCAGCGCCATGCCATTGGCGACGATGGCGGTCACCAGGCCGATGCCCATCAGGCCCAGTTTCGGCAGGCCGAACATGCCTTCGATCAGCGCATGGTTGAGCAGGTAGTTGACCACGGTGCCGCACAGGCTGATCACCATCACCGGGGTGGCCTTGCCGATGGCGCTGGTAAAGCCGCGCAGGGCCATGAAGCTCAGGTAGCCGGGCAGGGCAAAGGGCAGGATCGTCAGGAATTGCCCGGCCGCATGTACGTTGGTTTCGGTCTGGCCGAACATCAGCAGCACCGGCTTCAAGTTCCATAACAGCAACGCCGCCGCCAGGGCCATCAACCACGCCAGCCACAGCCCGGCCTGGGTCAGGCGAGTGGCGCCGTCGATATCGCCCGCGCCATGGCGAATGGCGACCAGGGTGCCCACGGCTGCGATCACGCCGATGCAGAAGATCGCCACGAACGAATAGCTCGCCGCGCCCAGGCCTCCGCCGGCCAGTGCCTCGGGGCTCAAGCGCGCCATCATCAAGGTGTCGGTCAGCACCATCAGCATGTGCGCCAACTGTGAGGCAATCAACGGCCCCGATAGCCGCAGAATGGCCCAGAGTTCGGTACGTGCCGGATGTTGCATGATCATCACACTCGAATGGTCAGGAAGGTGGGGAAGGGTTGATTCTCGGCGCATTCAGCGCATTGCACAAAAGGATAAAAGCGATCGTTGGCATGATTAAAACTCATGCATGAGCGATTCTGGTAGGGTTTCCAGATTGCGCAGTCGGAGCTTTCAGCATGTCTCGTCGTCTTCCTCCTCTTTATGCCTTGCGGGCATTTGAAGCGGCCTCCCGTCACCACTCGTTTACCCGTGCGGCTGAGGAATTGTCGATTACCCAGAGTGCGATCAGCCGGCATATCCGTACGCTCGAAGATTATTTCGCCTGCCGATTGTTCCAGCGCAGCGGGCGCACGTTGCAGCTCACGGAAGCGGCGCGTTTGTTGCTGCCAGGCGTACGGGAAGGCTTCGCTGCCCTGGAGCGTGCTTGCCATACCTTGAATGCCGAAGATGACATCCTGCGTATGAAGGCGCCGTCCACCTTGACCATGCGCTGGCTGCTGGCGCGGTTGAGTCGCTTCCGCGCGTTGCAGCCAGGCAATGAGGTGCAACTCACCAGTGCGTGGATGAGCATTGATGAAGTGGACTTCAACCAAGAGCCATTCGACTGCGCGGTGTTACTCAGCAACGGGCACTTTCCGGCGGACTGGGAGGCCAGTTATCTGTTTGCGGAAATGCTTATCCCGGTGGGAGCGCCGAATCTGTTGGACGACGGTCCCTGGGACGTGACGCGGCTGGCAACCGCCGAACTGCTGCACCCGACGCCTGACCGCCGCGACTGGCGTTACTGGCTGCAGCGCATGGGGTTGTCATCTCACGTTTCACTCAAGGGTGGGCAGGTGTTCGACACGCTTGAACTGGGCATGATAGCCGCCGCCCGAGGCTATGGCGTCTCCATGGGTGATTTGCTGATGGTGGCCGAAGACGTGGCGCAGGGACGCTTGAGCCTGCCGTGGCCTACGGCGGTCGCCAGTGGGGAAAGCTACTACCTGGTGTGGCCGAAAACCCGTCCGGGTGGCGAACGTTTGCGACGGCTGGCGGAATTTCTTCAGGGTGAAGTCAAGGCGATGGAATTGCCTCAGGTTGAACGCCTCGATTGAGTAGGGCCGGACCTTTTGTGCAATCGTTTGCGGGATACCCCTGTGATTCGCTCAAGTATTGCCAAATGCCGCCGAAGAAAGGTGTTGGAACCCTCGTGCACTACCGTTTCCCACTAGATAATTTGCCGAGCAGCGCTATGAGATCAGGATGATCCTGGCCTCGGCCAGGAGCTGTCATGTCTCAACCTCGTGCCCGGATTGCCTCCCAGTTAGGCCTTGCACTCGCCGTGATTCTGGCTGTCGTGATCAGCGGCAGTACGGTCTTTGCCTTGCGTACCCTCGACTCCGCCAACCTCGCCACCCGCGAGGAACACTTGGCCAGCGAGGCACGTTTGCTCGCCGACCAACTCAACACCTTCCACAGCACCTTGCGTGAAAGCACCCAGCGTTTGAGCGGGCTGTTTGAAAAGCGCTTCGGCGCCGGCTTGAGTGTGCGTGCGGACCAGCCCGTGGCCGTGGCCGGCGTGCAGACGCCGAGCCTCTACTTGGGCAATGAGGTGCTGAACAATAACTTCGAAGAGGTGGATGAGTTCAAGCAGATGTCCGGTGGCGTGGCCACGGTGTTCGTGCGCAGCGGCGACGACTTTATCCGCGTCAGCACCTCCCTGACCAAGCAGGACGGCAATCGCGCCATTGGCACCGTGCTCGACCGTCAGGGCGCGGCCTACCAGCGCGTTGTGAGCGGCCAGACCTACATCGGCCGTGCCGTGTTGTTCGACCGCTCCTACATGACCCAATACAGCCCCGTACGTGACAGCAGTGGGCAGGTCATCGCCGTGCTGTTCATCGGTTTCGATTACACCGATGCCCAGAACGCCCAGTTTGAAAACCTCAAGCGCTTCCGCATCGGCCAGACCGGCTCCCTCGCGCTGCTGGATGAGCAAAAGCACTGGCTGGTGCCGCCGGCTGGCGTACAAGCGCCGGATCAGGCGATTGCCGTGATGCTCGACCTGGCGAAAAAGCCGGGTGCTGGCCGTTTCTGGAGCGACAAAAACGAAGATTTCTATAGTGTCTCGGTGCCGTTTGAAGGCGGCCCTTGGGCGGTGGTAGCGAGCATGCCCAAGGCTGAGATTCGCGCAGTGACCTGGGAAGTCGGCATCCGCCTGGTGATCGGCAGTGTGCTGGCGATGTTACTGGTAGTGGGCGCCACGGTGTGGCTGTTGCGCAGCAAGCTGGCGCCATTGAGCGAGCTGGTGCGCCAGGCCCAGGCCCTGGGCGCGGGCGATTTGAGTGCGCGGCTCAATGTGTCCAGCCATGACGAAATCGGCCAGCTGGCGCGTAGTTTCAACCAGATGGGTGAGGCGCTGTCGACCATGGTGTCGCATATCCGTACCGCCGCCGAACAGGTCAACAGCCGCGCCCAGGCGCTGTCGGGCTTGTCCGGCGGTGCCTATGAAGGCATGGAGCAGCAGTCCGGCGAGATCACCAGCATGGCCGGTGCGGTGGAAGAGTTCAGTGCTACCTCGCTGAACATTGCCGACAACATGGGCAACACCGAGCGCCTGGCTCAAGAGAATGCCCAGCAAACCCGTATCGGCCGCAGTTCGATGCAAGAGGCGTCATCGTCCCTGGAACATATCGCCACTGCGCTGAACAGCACCGCTGCCGTGATCAACACCCTGGGCCAGCGTTCCCAGGAAATCGGCGGGATCGTCGGCGTGATTACCGCCATCGCCGAACAGACCAACCTGCTGGCGCTCAACGCCGCCATCGAGGCTGCGCGCGCCGGCGAGCAAGGCCGTGGCTTCGCCGTGGTCGCCGACGAAGTGCGCAACCTGGCTTCGCGCACCCGTCAGGCCACCGATGAAATCTCCGGCATGATCCAGAGCATCCAGCAGGAAACCGGTAACGCCATCAGCACCATGGAGCACGGCAATGCGCTGATGCAGGAAGGCCTGTCGCGCAACGCCGATGTGGCCTCGGCTCTGGCGCGTATCGACGAGCAAAGCCGCTCGGCCGGCCAGCAATTTGCTGCGATCACCACCGCCACCCAGGAACAGAGCAGCACCGCGACCTTGCTCAGCAGCAACCTGCAGAGCATTGCGCTGGCCAACAGCGAGCAGCGTGAAGTGGTGTCCAACCTGGCGGTTACCGCCAAGGAACTGGAGACCTTGGCGGCAGGCTTGCGTCATGAGGTGGATCGGTTTCGTTGAGGCTCAGGCCTCCCCAAGCCCTGGGTCTACGCGCTTGCCAATGTCCTTGAGCCGCGCCAGTTGGTCGACCATGCCTGGCGCTTCGTCCAGGCTGGTGACGAAGGTCCACAGATAGGTCATGACGGCGTAGATGTGGCCGGCCTTCACCGCTGGGGACATGGCCAATTGGCTGATCGCAACCACGAACAGTAAGGCCGCGGTCATGCCGATAAACAGGAACGCCGCAGCCTCGCGGTCTGACAGCCAGATGCGCAGGCGTGACAGCACCTGGTAGTGGCGTCGCAGGGTCGGCGCGCCGACCTTTTCGACCAGGCCGATTTCTTTTTCCAGGCGGTTGTTCAGACGTTCGTGCAGCGCCTGATTGCGCTGGGCAAAACGCGGCAACAAGGTGATGCACAGCAGCAGGGCCGCCAGGCACGCCATGCCTACCCATGGCTCAATCACGATCAGCATCACTGCCGCGCCCACAATCGACACCAACGCCGTGGCGATGATAGGCACGTGCTTTTCAAAGAAGTCGACAAACTCCCGAGCAAGTACTACCCGTGCCGCCGATTTCGAGGTGCTGTGGTTCTGTTGGCGCTGGTTGAGAATGACCGGCACCGCAAGGTCCGCGTAGATGCGCGTGAACGTACGGGTGTCCAGCGCCCGTCTCGCCGCCCCAACGGCCCAGAACGCCATGACCACGGCGGCATACAGCAACGCACTGGTGGTATCGCCACGGATAATCGAATCCACCGCGAACCCGGCAAACAGTGGGTAAGCCAACAACAGCGCGTTCTCCAGCGCCACCAGCGACAAGGTGCAAGACAGCTTGCCGGGATAGGCTCTGGCAATAGCCTTGAGGGTCTGGCTGGCAGACTGCTGGCCGATTTTCTTGCTTTCTTCGATCAGAATTTGTGGGGTGACGGATGTCATGGGTGCACCAGAGGAGTAATAGACGCTATTATTGAGCGACTGCTCAAGTATCCTTGAGCGATCGCTCAAAAAGCAAGCGCCGCTTATCTGCTCGTGCTGGAAGGAATTGCCCATGTCGCGTACCGACCGTAAAGACCAGATCATCGCCGCCGCCCTGGAGCTGTTTCGCAGCAAGGGTTTCGCCGATGTATCCACCCGTGACCTCGCCGAACATGCCGGCTTGTCGCGCAGTCATGTCTATCACTACTTCAGCGACTGGAATGAACTGCGCCGCGAAGCCTTCGTACGCTTTGCCAATGAGCAACTGGATGAAGTGCGCGAGCCGTTGGCCGATGCGCCACCCCTGGAGGCGCTCGTGGGTTTTTTGCGCGACTGCCTGCCCAGCACCGCTGACGCCGGCTGGGCGCTGTGGCTCGACGCCTGGGACGAGGCCATGCATGACGCGCAAATGACCCAGGCTTATCTGGTAATCAACGCCCAATGGCAAAGCATGCTTGCCGAGGTGATCGAGCGGGGCGTTGCCGATAGCGTCTTTCGCTGCGAGTCGGCTCAACGCGCTGCACGGCAGATCTTCGCCCTGGCGATGGGCTATGCCGATGACCTGATGCTCAAGCCTTCCGCAGAGTCCGCAGAAGCGGCGCTGCAAGAAGTGCTGGAAGTGGCGAGGCTGCTGCTGGATTTTGCCTGACAAGTGCTAGCCATTTGCGGCTGGTCGGTACTGCAACGCCTCCGCCAAATGATGGCGGGCGATGCCTTCCACTTGCTCAAGGTCCGCCAGGGTGCGAGCCACCTTGAGCAATCGATGGGCTGCGCGCAGTGATAATGTCAGCCGCTCACACGCGCTTTCCAGCCAGCTTTCATCGGCTTTGGCCAACTGGCAGTGTTCGCGCAGCCGGGGCAGATCGAGGAATGCATTGGCGCAACCCTGGCGCTGGTGCTGGCGTTCCCGGGCTTGCGCCACCTGAGCGGACGCTTGCGCGGTGGTATCACCGGCTTGTTGGGCGGGGTTCAGCGCAGTGACCTCCCGCGCGACGGTCAGGTGCAAATCAATCCGGTCCAGCAACGGCCCGGAGAGCTTGTTGCGATAGCGCTGGATCTGCTCCGGTGTACACCGACAACGCCCGCTGGGCTCGCCCATGTAGCCGCAGGGGCAGGGATTCATCGCCGCGACCAGTTGAAAGCGCGCCGGGAAGCTCACACGGTCTCGGGCTCGGGAGATCACGATGTGCCCCGACTCCAATGGCTCGCGCAGCACCTCCAGTACCTTGCGATCGAACTCTGGCAGTTCATCCAGGAACAACACCCCGTGATGGGCCAGGGTGATTTCCCCCGGTTGTGGCTTCGAGCCGCCACCCACCAGCGCCGGCCCGGATGCCGAGTGGTGTGGCTGACGGAACGGGCGGTTGGGCCAATGGCTCAGAGGGGCCAGGCTGACCACGGATTGGATTGCGGCCACTTCCAGCGCTTCCTGCTCGCTCAATGGCGGCAGCAAGCCCGGTAGCCGGCTGGCCAATAAGGTCTTGCCGGTACCCGGTGGCCCGCTGAACAGCAGGTTATGCGCGCCCGCCGCCGCGATCAGCAATGCTCGCTTGGCCGCGAGTTGGCCCTGCACTTCACTCAGGTCTGGGTAAGGCTTGTTCAAGTACAGCAAACCGTCGGACCTGTAGGGCTCAATCGGCACATGTCCATTCAGGTGCGCCACCACTTGCAGCAGGTGATCCACCGCAATCACCTTCAACCCCGACGCCAGGCACGCCTCCTCGGCATTGGCGCGCGGCACTATCACGGTGCGCCCGGCCTTGCGCGCCGCCAGCGCGGCCGGCAACACCCCCTTCACCGCGCGCACCTCGCCGGACAGCGCCAATTCCCCAAGGCATTCCACGTCATCGAGCATCAACGCCGGCACTTGCACACTGGCTGCCAGGATGCCCAGGGCAATCGCGAGATCAAAACGCCCGCCGTCCTTGGGCAGGTCGGCGGGCGCGAGATTGAGCGTGATGCGGCGGGCCGGATATTGCAGCGCCGAGTTGAGGATGGCACTGCGCACGCGGTCCTTGCTTTCCTTTACTGCGGTTTCGGGCAAACCCACCAAGGTGAGAGACGGCAGGCCATTGGCCATATGCACTTCGACAGTGACGGCTGGGGCTTCCACACCGACCTGGGCGCGGCTGTGGACGATGGCGAGGGACATGCTCGTTCCTTGAATGGGAGGGCCGCTTCCTGCGGTTTTTTCCAAGGGTAGACGAGGTGGGATGGAGCGGGGCGGGGAGGTTTTACAGAACGTATCCGGGCGGCGACGCAAAACAAATGTGGGAGCTGGCTTGCCTGCGATCGCGGTGTGTCAGCAAAGAATCATCCGCTGATAAACCGCGATCGCAGGCAAGCCAGCTCCCACAACAATTGCGTTCACTCAGCAGAAGGTGGCGTCAACCGTGCTTCAAGTTCAGCCACCTTCGCCTCCAGGCTCTCCAGCCGCGCACGTGTGCGGGCCAGCACCACCATCTGGCTGTCAAACTCTTCCCGGCTGACCAGGTCGAGCTTGCTGAAACCACTCTGTAGCAAAGCCTTGAACTGGCTTTCGATTTCATTGCGGTGCAGCGGGGTGTCGCCGCTGAACAGGCGAGAGGCGTGGCCGCTCAGGGCGTCGAGGAAGTCTTTGGGCGCGAGCATTGGACATATTCCGGAAAACAGTTGGCCGGCAGTGTACCACGCAGCGTCTATAGTCATTTTCACGCCCCGCTGCGCACGGTTTTCGCGCATTGGGGCGGGCGGCTGCGCACTGTTTTGATGCGCATTGCGGCCGCGCAGGCGCCCCGTAGGTGGGCACAAGCGGGCAAAGGATTGATTTCGGTGGTTTTTACGGAGCTGGCAAGGTTTCTGCTTAGACGATCATGACCCATGCACTGATGCAGTCGCTGTGACGAATGCAGTGCGCCGACGGATCCGGGGTACAGGGCTCGTCACCAGTGGTTCGCTGGCGTCGCGACGGCAAATGCCGAGGCGACGATGCGTTACAAAGCCAGGCACTGCGCTTAGACTTGAGACGGGTTTGTTTTCCTGGGGCAAGTCCACCAAATTCGGGAGAGAGTTTTCATGAAGCTAGTCACTGCCATCATCAAGCCGTTCAAGTTGGACGATGTACGCGAGTCACTGTCCGAGATCGGCGTGCAGGGCATTACCGTTACTGAGGTCAAGGGCTTCGGTCGGCAGAAGGGTCATACCGAGCTGTATCGCGGCGCGGAATACGTGGTCGATTTCCTGCCGAAGGTGAAGATCGATGTCGCCATTGACGACAAGGATCTTGACCGGGTTATCGAGGCGATAACCAAGGCGGCCAACACCGGCAAGATCGGTGACGGCAAGATCTTCGTGGTCAATCTGGAACAGGCTATTCGCATCCGTACCGGCGAAACCGATACCGACGCAATCTAAGCCGCCAAACCCCAACGCCCCAGGAGAAAACAATATGACTCTGCGTAAATTCGCAGGGCTCGGAGCCCTGCTGTCCATCGTAATGCCAAGCCTGGCCATGGCGGCAGATGAAGTGGCTGCTCCAGTCCTCAATTCCGGCGACACCGCCTGGATGCTTACCGCCACCGCGCTGGTGCTGTTCATGACCATCCCTGGCCTGGCGCTGTTCTACGGCGGCATGGTCCGCTCCAAGAATATTCTGTCGGTGATGATGCAGTGCTTCGCCATCACTGGCCTGATCAGCATCCTGTGGGTTGTCTACGGCTACAGCATCGCGTTCGATACCACCGGTATGGAACAAGGTGTGGTCAACTTCAATTCCTTCTTCGGCGGCATGGGCAAGGCGTTCCTGGCGGGTGTCACCCCAGCCAGCATTACCGGGCCGGCGGCGCTGTTTCCGGAAGCCGTGTTCATCACCTTCCAGATGACCTTTGCCATCATTACTCCGGCGCTGATCGTCGGTGCTTTCGCTGAGCGTATGAAGTTCTCCGCGATGCTGATCTTCATGGCTATCTGGTTCACCCTGGTCTATGCGCCGATTGCGCACATGGTCTGGAGCGGCAATGGCGGCCTGATGTGGGACTGGGGCGTGCTGGACTTCGCTGGCGGCACCGTTGTGCACATCAACGCAGGTGTGGCTGGCCTGGTGGCGTGCATCGTGCTCGGCAAGCGCAAAGGCTTCCCCACCACCCCGATGGCCCCGCATAACCTGGGCTATACCCTGGTGGGCGCGGCCATGCTGTGGATCGGCTGGTTTGGCTTCAACGCCGGTTCCGCTGCGGCGGCCAACGGCACCGCGGGCATGGCGATGCTGGTAACTCAAATCGCTACCGCAGCTGCGGCCCTGGGCTGGATGTTTGCCGAGTGGATCACCCACGGCAAGCCAAGCGCACTGGGTATCGCCTCGGGCGTGGTCGCCGGCCTCGTCGCCGTGACACCAGCGGCTGGCACCGTGGGCCCGATGGGCGCCCTGGTGATTGGCCTGGTCGCCGGTGTGGTGTGCTTCTTCTGCGCGACCAGCCTCAAGCGCAAGCTGGGTTATGACGACTCCCTGGACGCCTTCGGCGTGCACGGTATCGGCGGTATCGTCGGTGCGATCCTCACCGGTGTGTTCGCAGCTCCTGCTCTGGGCGGCTTCGGCACCGTGACCGACATCGCGGCCCAGGTCTGGATCCAGTGCAAAGGCGTGGGCTTCACCGTGATCTACACGGCGATCGTGACCTACGTCATCCTCAAGGTGCTCGACATGGTCATGGGCCTGCGTGTCACCGAAGAAGAAGAGGCGGTCGGCCTCGATCTGGCACAACACAACGAGCGCGGCTACAACTTGTAATTATGCGAAAAAAACCTGCCCGGCTTGCCGGGCATTTTTTTGCCCGGCGTTTGTCTGTGGCTAAAGGTGCATGGGTTTTTTATCGACTTTGTGATGGGATCCACACTGCACTTTTAAGGGTGCAAATGTCTTACAGGCATGAAGGCGTATTAGGCACTTTGTTTTTTCCCAGAGCGCGCTAGAATGCGCGCCGATGGGCGGAGAACTGTATGTGGCAACAGACCCTGATTACCCTGCGGGCCAAGCCCCGGGGCTTTCACTTGGTAACGGACGAGTTGCTTGCCGGCTTGCCTGAATTGAGGGCGTGCCGTGTGGGCCTGTTGCATCTGTGGCTGCAGCACACCTCGGCCTCGTTGACCGTCAACGAGAATGCCGACCCGGCGGTTCGCCGTGACTTCGAGCGTTTTTTCAACCTGCTGGTGCCACAAGGTCGCGCAGGGTTTGAACATAACGACGAAGGTCCGGATGATCTGCCGGCGCACTTCAAGGCCAGTCTGCTGGGCTGCCAGCTGAGTTTGCCGGTCAAGGCCGGCCGCTTGGCGATAGGGACCTGGCAAGGTGTTTATCTGGGCGAGCACCGTGATCATGGCGGTGCTCGTAAAGTCCTCGCCACCTTGCATGGTGAAGGGGCATAAGCCACTGGTGATCCAGTGGATGTTGATTTTTTTCCGGCAACCTCGACAGAGGGTGAAGCTGGGCTATAACTAATCTGCTTTTCGCAAGTCATGAGGTAGAACATGAGCGACGATGATCTGGAACAAGACGACCTCGAAGTAGGTGATGAAGACGATACCGAAGACGGTCTTGAAGTTGCGGCCGAAGACGTTGCTGAGGACGTCGATGACAGTGTTGGCGATGATGCGGCTCCCAAAGCCAAAGGCAAAGCCAAGGCGGCTGTGTCGGTAGATGAGTTGCCGAGCGTTGAAGCCAAGAACAAAGAGCGCGATGCCCTGGCCCGTGCGATGGAAGAGTTCCTCGCTAAAGGCGGCAAAGTGCAGGAAGTCGAGGCCAACGTGGTGGCTGATCCACCGAAGAAGCCGGATAACAAGTACGGCAGCCGACCTATCTGAGGTCTGCCTCCTGCTTGTAAGAAAAGCCCGCCGTCGCTGCGGGCTTTTTCATGCTTGGAGCAATTTACCGGTTTGTTGCAATACCCTGTGGGAGCTGGCTTGCCTGCGATAGCGGTCTATCTGCGAGCCCTGTGTTGACTGATCCACCGCTATCGCAGGCAAGCCAGCTCCCACATTGGGGTCAGTGTTAGCTCCAGCGACTCAGCAGTGGCGGTAACTCTGTCAGGCTGCGAATCTGCGCATCCGGGCGCTTGTCACCCTCCCAGGCCTTGCCCGTGGGGTTGAACCACACCGCCCGCAGTCCCGCCTGCTGCGCGCCGGCGATGTCATCCCCAGGATGATCGCCCACATGCACTGCCGCGCTGGCGTCCACACCGCCACGTTGCAGTGCTTCATGAAACAGCCGTGCATCCGGCTTGGCGATGCCGATATCTTCAGCGCGCAGGGCAAAGTGAAAGTAGTCCGCCAGGCCCACACGCTGCACATCGGCATTGCCATTGGTGATCACGCCGAGCAGGAAGTGCTGGCGCAGCGCCTTGAGCATCGGCTCGGCTTCCGGAAACACGGTGAGTTGGTGGCGTGCGTGGATGAACGCTTCG
Organism: Pseudomonas sp. PA-7-1E; assembly: GCF_021605325.1. Taxonomy (NCBI): domain Bacteria; kingdom Pseudomonadati; phylum Pseudomonadota; class Gammaproteobacteria; order Pseudomonadales; family Pseudomonadaceae; genus Pseudomonas; species Pseudomonas sp. PA-7-1E. Next base: position 19,845 of record NZ_WKFA01000003.1, on the reverse strand, counting down.
AAGCAGACATCCGCCATCTCTGTGGCCTCAGGCTGGGGATAACCGGCCTCCTCGAACGCATGCATCAACACGCGATGACGCAGCAGGCTGATACGGTGTTTGAGTTCGGGATGACGCTGCAGCACCTGCTGGCGCAGGCTGGCAAAATGCTCAAGGGGCAGGTCGCCGACCTTGGACGCGTGGGTCGCCAGCCATTCGCGCATCGACGCTTCGGCGCTGATGATGACGGGTACGTTGTCCCAGAGGGTATCGTCCAGGTCGAAGGTAATCAGCTTGATACTCATGAGTCGCCGCCCTTGATGCGTTTGGCCCGTGGATGGGCGCTGTCGTACACCGTTGCCAGGTGCTGGAAGTCGAGGTGGGTGTAGATTTGCGTGGTCTTGATATCCGAGTGCCCGAGCAGCTCCTGCACGGCGCGCAGGTCCTGGGAGGATTCGAGCAGGTGGCTGGCAAAGGAATGACGCAACATGTGCGGGTGCAGATTCTGCCCCAGCTCGCGCTCGCCGGCAGCCTTGACCCGCAGTTGAATCGCCCGCGGCCCCAGGCGCCGGCCTTGCTGGCTGACAAACACGGCATCGTCTGCAGGGTTGGTCAGAAGGCGTAGCGGCAGCCATAGCTGCAAGGCTTCGCGGGCTTTCCTGCCCACGGGCAGTACGCGCGTCTTGCTGCCTTTGCCGAGCACTTGCACCAGGCCATCGGTGAGGTCCAACTGATCGAGGTTCAGGCCCGTCAGCTCCGACAGGCGCAGGCCCGAGGAGTAGAACAGCTCCAGGATTGCCTGGTCGCGATGGGCCAGGAAGTCATCCTCGACGGCACCGTCGAGCAATTGCAGGGCGCGGTCTGTGTCCAGGGTCTTGGGCAGGCGCCGTTCGCCTTTGGGCGGTGACAGGCCATTGGCCGGGTCGTGGTCGCACAGGCCTTCGCGATTGAGGTAGTGATAGAGGCCGCGCACCGCCGATAGCAGGCGAGACAGGCTGCGGGAGGATTGGCCCTGCTGGTGCAACCGGGCGATCAGGCTGCGCAGGGCCTGGATATCCAGGGCCTTCCAACTGCTGACGTGCTGTTTTTTGCAATAGGCCAGGACCTTGTTCAAGTCCCGCCGATAAGCTTCCAGCGTGTGGGACGACACCTGGCGCTCATTGCGCAGGTGAGCGCAGTAAGCGTCCAGTTGCCGCTCCATGATCAGCGCACCGCGCGCAGGGTGGTGGTGTGGCGTGGCAGGACGCGGCCCAGCACTTCGGCGATATAGGTCAGGAACAACGTGCCCACCGAGCTTTTGTAGTGCGCCGGGTCGCGGCTGGCGATGGCCAGTACCCCGTGCAAGCCTTGATGGCTGAGGGCGATAACGGCCGTAGAACCGATCTGCTTGCGCTGTTCGGCGCCAAACAGGAAGTCCAGCTCATGCTCGCGCAAGGTGCCGCTGACGGTCTTGCCTTCGGACAGCAGGCCACCGATGGCCGTCTGCGCTTCGCCACCTGTGACCCAGCGGCCCACCGGCATCGGGTTGTCGCTGAACAGGATCAGGCTGACGAAGGGCACCTGGAAATCCTCACGCAGGCTGTCTTCCACGGCGATCACCGTTTCTTCCAGGCTGGTGGCATCCATCAGGGTCAGAATCAGGCGGCGGGTCTTGTCGAACAAGCGGTCGTTGTCGCGGGCCACGTCCATCAAATGAGAGAGCCGGTGGCGCATTTCAATGTTGCGCTCGCGCAGGATCTTCATCTGTCGCTCCACCAGCGACACGGTATCGCCGCGCTGGTGGGGGATGCGCAGGGCCGGCAGCAGTTCTTCGTGCTCGACGAAGAAGTCCGGATTAGCCTCAAGGTACGCCGCGACAGCAGCGGCCTCCAGGCTTTCACTCGGGGTAGCGTGTGCGGGTACTTGAGGCTTATCGGTCATTAGCTTGGCTCACTCATAGACGGACCTGTCCTTCGTATACACGCGTGGCGGGCCCGGTCATCATCACCGGGTGGCCAGGGCCTGCCCATTCGATGGACAAACGTCCGCCGGGCAGGTCTATCAACAGTGGCGAATCCATCCACCCCTGGCTGATCGCGGCCACGGCAGCGGCGCAAGCGCCGGTGCCGCAAGCCTGGGTTTCGCCGGCGCCGCGTTCCCATACGCGCAATTGCGCGCGGTTACGGTCGATCACCTGCAGGAAGCCCACATTGACCCGTGCCGGAAAGCGCGGGTGATGTTCGATCTTCGGCCCCAGTTCATGCACGGGGGCGTTATTGATGTCGGTGACCCTCAGCACCGCATGGGGGTTGCCCATGGACACGGCGGCGACCTCCACGGTTTTGCCATCCACATCCAGTGGGTAACTGAGGGCCTGCTCGGTGGCCTGGAACGGAATATCCGCCGGCACCAGGCGTGGCGCGCCCATGTTGACGCTGATCTGACCATCATTGCGGATGTCCAGTTCGATCACGCCGCCCTTGGTTTCGACGCGAATCTGGCGTTTGGCAGTCAGGCGTTTGTCGAGCACAAAGCGCGCAAAGCAGCGCGCGCCGTTGCCACACTGTTCCACTTCGGAACCGTCGGAGTTGAAGATCCGGTAACGGAAATCCACCTCCGGGTTGCTCGGCGCCTCGACCAGCAGCAACTGGTCGAAACCGATCCCGGTGTGGCGATCGCCCCACTGTTTGGCGTGCTTGGGCAGGATGTGCGCGTGCTGGCTGACCAGGTCGAGGACCATGAAATCATTACCCAGCCCGTGCATCTTGGTAAAACGCAGCAGCATGGCTTACTCCGGCAGCAGGCTTTCGCCAGCATACAACTCGGCTACCGTCTCGCGGCGACGCACTTCAAATGCTTGATCACCGTCCACCAGCACCTCGGCGGTGCGCCCGCGGGTGTTGTAGTTGGAACTCATGACAAACCCGTAGGCTCCGGCCGAATGCACGGCCAGCAGATCACCTTCTTCAAGCGCCAACTCACGATCCTTGGCCAGGAAGTCGCCGGTCTCGCAGATGGGCCCGACGATGTCATAGGCGCGGGCGTCGCTTGTGCGCGGCGTCACGGCGGTGACATCCATCCAGGCCTGGTACAGGGCCGGGCGGATCAGGTCGTTCATCGCCGCATCGACGATGGCGAAATCCTTGTGCTCGGTGTGCTTGAGGTACTCGACCTGGGTCAGCAGCACGCCAGCGTTGGCGACGATGTAGCGGCCTGGCTCGAACATCAGCGTCAGGTCGCGGCCTTCGATGCGTTCGCGCACGGCCTGGATATAGTCGGCAATCAGCGGCGGCTCTTCATCGCGATAACGCACGCCCACGCCACCACCGAGGTCGATGTGGTGCAGGTAGATGCCGCACTCGCCCAGACGGTCGATCAAGGCCAGCAGGCGGTCGAGGGCATCCAGGAACGGTGGCAGGGTAGTCAGTTGCGAGCCGATATGGCAGTCGACACCCAGCACTTCCAGGTTCGGCAGTTGGGCGGCGCGGATGTACACGTCCTCGGCGTCGGCGATGGCAATGCCGAACTTGTTTTCTTTGAGACCGGTGGAGATGTACGGGTGGGTGCCGGCGTCGACATCCGGATTGACGCGCAGGGAGATCGGCGCACGCACACCCATCTCGGCGGCGACCATTTGCAGGCGCTCCAGCTCGTCGGTGGATTCGACGTTGAAGCAATGCACGCCGACTTCCAGGGCGCGACGCATGTCTTCGCGGCTCTTGCCGACGCCAGAGAAGACAATTTTGTCCGCCTGGCCGCCGGCGGCCAGTACGCGTTCCAACTCGCCACGGGACACGATGTCAAAACCAGCGCCAAGACGCGCCAGGACATTGAGTACACCCAGGTTGGAGTTGGCCTTGACTGCGTAGCACACCAGGTGCGGCACGCCGTCGAGAGCGTCGGTGAACGAGCGGTATTGAGCTTCGATATGCCCACGCGAGTACACATAGGTCGGGGTGCCGAAGCGCTGGGCAATCGCGGACAAGGCCACGCCTTCCGCGAACAGCTCGCCGTCCCGGTAGTTAAAAGCGTCCATAAGTTTCCCTTAACTTAGTAGGTGTCGTGCTTATGGGCTTTTGACGGCTTTTGCGACGATTGCGCCTGTTCGTTTGGATCTTTGCTGTCATCCGGCAGGTACAACGGGCCTTTCTGGCCACAGGCACTAACGAGGCAAGCGACCGCGACGAGCGCAGCAAGGGAAGAGATCAGGCGCTTCATGGCGAAATCCTTGAATATGCATTAATTGCGCCCGAGTATACCGACCACCCGCCAGCTTGCCTATGCGCCGCACCACCCGTCCGGCGGGGGTTTGCCGAGACAATAGGGAAGCAGGCTACGATGCCTGGGGATATTTCGTACCGTCATCCGTGATGAAATCAGTATCCTTTGCAATCGGCGAAGCTCGCCCGTATCGTGCGGCGCTTGAGCAAAACCAGACACTTTTGAGGTTGCCACAATGAGTTTGACCGAAGCCCGTTTTCACGACCTGGTGGATGCCACCCAAGAGAAGCTGGAAGATATTTTCGACGACAGCGGCCTGGACGTGGACCTGGAAAGCTCGGCCGGTGTGCTGACGGTCAAGTTCGAGAGCGGCCAGCAATTGATCTTCAGTCGCCAGGAGCCGCTGCGTCAGTTGTGGCTGGCGGCGCGCTCCGGTGGCGTTCACTTCGACTACGATGAAGAAAGCGGCAAATGGCAGTGCGACAAGAGTGAAGAGTTGCTGGGTGAGATGCTCATGCGCCTGGTTCAGGAATACACCGGCGTCGAGCTGGATTTCGACGAGATCTGATGGTGAGTGAGCCTGTAGCCGTACGCCCGCCCAAGCCGCTGTTCAGCAATGTCAGCCCGGCGGTGCCGTCACCTTGTATCAGTTTGTGTCGCCTGGACGAGCGGAAAGTCTGCCTTGGCTGCTTTCGCCATGTAGAAGACATCCGGGAATGGCGCTCTGCCGACGATGCGCGGCGCCGGGTGATCTGCGCCGAGGCCGAGCAGCGCAAGGCGAGCACCTGACGGCGTCTTGTTTATTTGTGTCGCTGTGGTAGTGTCCGGATACACCTCCATTCATCGAGGTCCGTGAGAACCCCGCCTTTTCCTGGCGGGGTTTTGCTTTTTTGTGCAGAAAAAAGGAGTCTGCCTGAATCATGACCACCGCACCGTCCATCATTCTTACCCGTCTTGACGTGCAGCGTCTGGAGCAACTGATCGACCGCTTGGGCGACGAGTTTCCCGGCGTCGAAGCGTTGCAAGCCGAACTCGACCGCGCCGAAGACGTGGTTGGTCACGATGAAGTGCCTGCGGGTGTCGTGACCATGAATTCCAGCGTGCATTGCCGTGAACAAAGCAGCGGAAAGGACTATCACCTGACGCTGGTCTACCCCAAGCACGCGAACGCCGACGAAGGCAAGATTTCGATCATGGCGCCCGTGGGCAGCGCATTGCTTGGCCTGCAAGTGGGCCAGCACATCGACTGGCCGGCGCCTGGCGGCAAGACCCTCAAGCTGGAATTGCTCAGCGTCGAAGGCCAGCCCAAAGATGGCGGCGCCTTCCCGCTCTAAACCTGATCCAAGGCCGCATTGAGTGACTGTTCCAGTTCGGCTTTATAGCGCAGGTACAGATTGCTTGGGCTTTGCACATCACCGAGCAGTCCCGACAGATCCAGGTCAGTGATATAGCCGCGGTAACGCTCGGTTTCCCGACGTTGCCCGACGATCTCCCGGGCGACCACTGCAAACAGCTGGTCGCCAAATTCCAGTTCGGAAAACTCCCGCTGATTACAGTACAGGGTGATCCCTACCTGGCCTGGCGCGCCCTTGCCGATGATGGCCTGCACGTCATAAAACGCCTTGTTGGCCGGGTCTTGCGGGGCCGGTCGTGGCTCCACGCCCCGCGCCCGGCCGTTGCCCGATGGCAACAGTTGGTAGTACAGGATCTGTACTTCGCCCGCAGGTTGCTGGGTGTCCAGGGACAATAGCGCTTCCCGACGGTACAGGATCGATTGCAAAAAGCGTTGCAGTGGGGCCAGGAGGCTTTGCTCATCATGAAACGGCAAGCGCTGTTGCCAGAGCGCGTTGAATTCGTCGAGCACATAGACGTCGGCGAAGCCTTCATTGACCCGGTAGAACACCTGCACACACTCGGCTTGGCCCATGGGCAGCAGCAGCGCCAGGTCGTGGTCTTCCAAGGCCATGGCGTCCAGGTGCCACGGGCTGTAGCTGGCCAGCTCCTCGCTAAGGTAAGCGATCAGCGCGTCCTGGGTCGGCAGTGATACATGGGTGGCTTGGCCCGGTACCAGTTCCATGACGTGATAATGCTGCTGCACCTGGAGCAGGTAGCGATGATTGCCCTGGCCGAGCAGCAGATGCTGCGCGGTGTCGAATACCTCTTCCACCCGCTGGGCAATGAACTGTGCCCGGTTGTGACAAAAACAACGCACTCGCAGGCGTGGCAGATGGTTCGATGGCAATTGGTTGAGATAGTCGCGCAGGCAGTCGAGCAGGGCGTGCGGGCCGTCATAGCGGCTGACCATCACTTCGTTCCAGCTGTTGAGTGTGACTTGGTCCAGGGTCAGCACCAGGTTGTCGCGCACGCCGGCATAGCTCAGGGAGTCGGTGCGCTCCGTGGTCATCAGAATATTCAGGTCGCGATGATGCTTGAGCGGGTCAACCCCGACGTTGATCAGCAGCAGCACCTCTTCTGGCACTGCCGGGCGCAGCAAGCGGACCTCGTCGACACTGGCCAGGGGCAGGGTGATGGTCTGTTGCAGGCTGCCCAGCAGGTTGAACAGCTCGAACTCGGTCATGTCACTGGTGCCGGGGTGCAGCGCCAGGCGGGTGCTGCTGTCGATCACGCCGTTGCGATGGCACCAGGTGAGCATTTCCAGCAGGTCGCGGCTGCGTTTGATCGGTGCAAAGTGTTCCCATTCGAGAGCGGTAAGGTTGCCGTTATACAGGCCCCAATGGTGTTGGCCCGGCTCCTTGCGGTTGGGCGACTGCACCAGAGTCAAGGTATCTTCGGCCAGGTCAGGGGCGATGCCGGGGTTGATGAACTCGACCTTGCCGGCCTTGCGCTCGAACGCCGCGTACAAGCGGCGGCCCAGTACATTGAGTTCGCGCTTATTGACCGCGCTGGCGGTCTGTTCGCTGCGGGTGAACTGCGTGAGGAAGCGGTAGCTGTAGTTCAACTCATTGACCAGAGCGCGGCGCTCGGAGGCGACCTGGCGCACTTTCCATTGGCTGCGGCTGTCCAGCAGGGCCAGTTGGCGCGTGTCCCAGCTCCACTCATGCGCCAGGCGTTCCAGCAGTTGCCGTTGCCAACCGGCGGTGCGCTGGCCGGCGCTGAGCTTGCGGTTGACCTTCAGGTACAGGCTGCGCCGCACCAATTCCAGGCGCTCCAGCTCGTTGCGGGCCTTGAGGTACTCCTCGATACGGCGGTAGACCATGATGTACGGGTCCAACTCATCCAGGTCTACCTGATGGCTGAACACCGCCTGTTTGAAGCGCAGGCTCAGGCAGCGCACGTTCGGGTGTTCGCTGGCGTAGACCTCGGTCAGCAGCAGCTTGAGCACCGACTTGTAGGGCGACTCGATGCCCTTGAACAGTTGCCACAGCCCGGCCCCGATAAACTCCCCTGGAGGAATATGAGCCAGATGGCCGAGGTCGAGGGTTTCATCGGTGCGGATAAAACGCTTGGACACCAGGGTGTGAGTAAATTCGGCGTAGCGGCTTTCTTCGTAGACCGGCACCAGCCACCAGATGGGCGTGCGCCCGGCCAGCCAGATCGCGGTGCGATAGAACTCATCCAACAACAGGTAGTGCTGGGTGGTGCCGCAGTCGTCGGAACTCAGTTGCGTATCGCGATCACCCAACACAAAGCGCGTCGGGTCGATCAGGAAGAAATGCGCTTCGGCGCCCATGCCCAAGGCCCAGGTTTCCAGCAGTTGGCACTTTTTGCGCAGCTCGGCCAGCTCGGTTTCGCTCAAGTCGGGAGCGTGGCACACCCACACGTCCATATCGCTTTGATCGGCCTGGGCCAGGGTGCCAAGGCTGCCCATCAGGAACAAGCCGTGGATCGGCGTAGGCGGGTTGCCGTGGCGCGGTTTATAGGAGAACGAACGGGTCAGGCGCTGGGCATCGGCCAGGGTCTGGGCGTCCGGTTCGAAATTCGACAGCCCGGCCGGCGTGCTGCTAGAGACATAGCCCGGCAAGAGCGGGTGATTGACGTGGAAAAACAGCGGCAACAAGGCCAGCACGCTTTGCTGACGTGGCGTCAGCCCCTCGACGGCCCGGGCCATGCGGCCTTGATTGAGGGTCATGAAACGCGCGCGCAGTTGGGTCAGCACCTTGCGGTCGATGCCTTCGTCCAGATCGGGGCGGATTTCATGGGTGCGGGTCATGTCGAACTCGTTGGCTCGCAGGGCCCGACGCGGGCGGCCATGCAGGAGTTTACAGACAGTAGCGTAGGAGTTTTAGAGGGAAATGGCTTTTTGGCGTCAGAATTCTGTATGCCGCGCAGCAGTGCCCGCGGAATCCGCAGGCGGCGGACTCCATGGGCAGTATCAGGTATCAGGCGGCTTCTTTGGTGCTGGCAGTGGTGAGGATGGTCAGCAGGGTTTGGGCTTGCTCGGCAGCGTCCCGGCCAAGACTCGTCAGGTAGCCCCCGTCCGGTTGGTCGATCAGCCCTTTGGCATGGAGGCGCTTGGCAGCGGCGATGGCAGTGGGGGCGGCAGTCTGATGGACTTTCAAGCCTTCCTTGGTGCTGTCCAAGGGGAAGAGTACAAGGATTTCCAGTTCGGCAACCAACTCAGGGGTATACGACATAAGGACTCCAGACTTTCTAAAATTTATTAGAGGCTAGCAGGCCATAAGGTGAACGCACTTTGCCGAACTGTCCAGCGTGTTGCTGCGTGCCGGGGTTATTCCTTTTCCGGCGGCAGCTCGGGCAGTGCCCGCAGTGCCGTTTCATACCACTCGGTATTGAAGGCGCGGTCATCTTCGAGCATGGCATCGATCTCGAACGCCAGCACGTGAGCCATCAGATTCAGGATATCTTCGCGCTCGTAACCCACCAGGGTCAGTTTGTTGAACGTAGCCTTGGCCGCTGGCGGGTTATCGCTCTCGATCTGGTTCTCGATGGCTTCGATCAGCGTGGTCTCGGTGAATTCTTCTTCGTCGTTGTCGATATCGGTCGGCTCGCTCATGGCAGGCTCCTCAAGGAAAGGGCGTCAGTCTACCCCCATTCAGGTGGGTGATGCTGCTGGTCAGGGTGCCCTCAAGGATCTATAACTCTTGCAGCCAACCCCACACCCGGCCTGGAGGCTTTGCGATGCTCAAGCTTTACGGATTTTCGGTCAGCAACTACTACAACATGGTCAAGCTGGCGCTGTTGGAGAAAGGACTGCCCTTCGAAGAAGTGCCTTTTTACGCCGGGCAAACCCCCGAAGCTTTGGCGGTCAGCCCCCGCGGCAAAGTGCCCGTGCTGGGTGTGAAGCAGGGGTTCATCAACGAAACCAGCGTCATCCTCGAATACCTCGAGCAGAGCCAGGAAGGCCCGGCGCTGTTGCCCGCCGACCCGTTTGCGCGGGCTCAGGTGTTGGCGTTGTGCCGTGAGATCGAGCTGTACATCGAACTGCCTGCGCGGGCGTGTTACGCCGAGGCTTTTTTCGGCATGACGGTGCCGGAGGCGATCAAGGAAAAATCCAGGGCCGAGCTGCTGCTTGGGATGGGTACGTTAGGCCGGCACGGTAAGTTTGCGCCTTATGTGGCAGGTGAGAGCTTCACCCTCGCGGACCTGTATTTCATGTACAGCCTCAGCCTGGCCTGCGGTGTGGGCGAAAAGCTGTTTGGGCTGGACCTGCTGGAGCAGTTGCCGAAGGCGAAGGCATTGTTGGCGCGCCTGAATGAGATGCCCAATGCGCAGAAGGTAGAGGCGGACAGGCAGGCGGCGATGCCGGCGTTCATGGCGATGATTGCGGCCAAGAAATAGAGTCGCTTTTGTGGCGAGCAATGCCTTGCCGCGCACGACCGCCGCCTTGACCTGTGCCGGCGCAGTGCCGCCCACATGGTTACGGGCATTCACCGAGCCTTCCAGGGTCAGCACGGCAAACACATCCTGCTCGATCTGGTCGCTGAACTGGCGCAGTTCTTCCAGGCTCATTTCCGCAAGGTCCTTGCCGGTGTCCACACCGTACTTCACGGCGTGGCCAACGATTTCGTGGCAGTCACGGAACGGCAGGCCACGGCGCACCAGGTAATCCGCCAGGTCGGTCGCGGTGGAGAACCCGCGCAGTGCCGCTTCACGCATGATCGCGTGCTTGGGCTTGATCGCCGGGATCATGTCGGCAAAGGCGCGCAGCGAGTCGCGCAGGGTGTCGGCGGCGTCGAAGAGCGGTTCCTTGTCTTCCTGGTTGTCCTTGTTGTAGGCCAGTGGTTGGCCTTTCATCAGGGTCAGCAGGCCCATCAGCGCGCCAAACACACGGCCGCTCTTGCCACGCACCAGCTCTGGCACGTCGGGGTTTTTCTTTTGCGGCATGATCGAGCTGCCGGTGCAGAAGCGGTCTGGCAGGTCGATGAACTGGAATTGCGCGCTGGTCCATAGCACCAGCTCTTCGGAGAAGCGCGACAGGTGCATCATCGCGATGCTGGCTGCGGCGCAGAATTCAATGGCGAAGTCACGGTCCGACACGCCGTCCAAAGAATTGCCGCCCACGGCGTCAAAGCCCAGCAGTTGTGCGGTGTACTCACGGTCGATCGGGTAGGTGGTGCCGGCCAGTGCAGCGCTGCCCAGCGGCATGCGGTTGGCGCGCTTGCGGCAATCGACCAGGCGTTCGTAGTCGCGGCTGAGCATTTCGAACCAGGCCAGCAGGTGGTGGCCGAAGGTCACGGGTTGTGCGGTCTGCAGGTGGGTGAAGCCGGGCATGATGGTGTCCGATTCACGCTCGGCCTGCTCCAGCAAGCCTTTTTGCAGGCGGGTGATTTCGCCCAGAATCAGGTCGATCTCATCGCGCAGCCATAGGCGGATATCGGTGGCGACCTGGTCGTTACGGCTACGGCCGGTGTGCAGTTTTTTGCCGGTCACGCCGATGCGATCAGTGAGGCGTGCCTCGATGTTCATGTGCACGTCTTCGAGGTCTACGCGCCAGTCGAACGTCCCTGCCTCGATCTCACCGCGGATGGTGGTCAGGCCGTCGATAATGCTGTCACGCTCGGCGTCGGTCAGCACGCCGACCTTGGCCAGCATCGTAGCGTGGGCGATGGAGCCCATGATGTCGTGGCGGTACAGGCGTTGATCGAAGGTGACGGAGGCGGTGAAGCGCGCGACGAAGGCGTCGACGGGTTCACTGAAGCGGCCGCCCCAGGACTGGTTGGTCTTGTCGGTGCTCATGGATTCGCTCGTGATCTGCTTAAAAGAGGCATGAAGGTGTGCAGGCGATCATAACAGGGTTGCCCGTGGAGGCGGTGCTGCGGGTGGTCGGCAATTTTATTTGTGTAAGAGATGGCTAAGTGCCTTGCCGCCGACCGCATCCGGGACGAGACTGGTGACAGGTACTTATTGAAACGATATTTGACGATTGAGCAATGTCGCCTCAGTGAGCGTCTACAGTTGGACTGATAGTGTGTGAATGCACCAAAGTCGGGTGATGCGGTCATAACCAGACTATCCATTAAACAGGGGGGTATTCGGATTGTTTATCAGTGAACCCTACGACGATGCCCGAATGCAGCGGGTCTTGGGCGCTATTGAACAGGTCCGGGTAAATTTGGGTGCCATTCTCAGGGCACTTTTTGCCGCTCGCGCTAGTCTTAGCGTGGATCGCTGTGACGTCAGTCACCGCACCTGTCTACGCTATCCTTGTGCGAGACTCACGCAGGAATCCAGCGCAATATGAATGTCCTGATCGTTGATGACGAACCCCAAGCCCGCGAGCGACTGAGCCGTCTGGTCAGTGAACTTGAGGGTTATTCAGTCCTTGAACCGAGTGCCACCAGTGGCGAGGAGGCGTTGACGCTGATCGACAGCCACAAGCCCGATGTAGTGCTGCTCGATATCCGGATGCCGGGCTTTGATGGCCTGCAGGTCGCCGCCCGCCTGAGCGAACGCGAATCGCCGCCTGCCGTGGTGTTGTGTGCGGCGCAGGATGAGTTTTCTGCACAGGCGCTGGAAGACAGCGGTGTCAGTTTTCTCGTCAAGCCGGCCACTGCTGAAGCCTTGCTCAAAGCTTTGAAAAAAGCCGAGCGTCCCAGCCGCGCCCAACTGGCTGCCTTGACGCAACCGGCTGCGCAAAGTGGTAACGGGCCACGCAGCCATATCAGCGCGCGTACCCGCAAGGGCATCGAACTGATCCCACTCGGCCAGGTGGTCTACTTTATTGCCGATCACAAATACGTGACCTTGCGCCACGAGACCGGTGAAGTGTTGCTCGATGAGCCGCTCAAGGCGCTTGAAGACGAGTTTGGCGAGCGTTTCGTGCGCATTCATCGCAACGCGCTGGTCGCCCGTGAACGTATCGAGCGCCTGCAGCGCACGCCCCTGGGGCACTTTCAGTTATTCCTGAAGGGGCTCAATGGCGATGCGTTGATCGTCAGCCGACGCCATGTCGCTGGCGTGCGCAAAATGATGCAGCAGCTTTAGCCCAAGGGCTGCGGCGCGGTCTGCATTCCTTATCCCGGTGCGACGTGGCCAGGGAGGCCCCGCACTTGCTGATTCAAATCAAAGCGTATTTGCCTGAGCTGTTATTATCCGCCGTATCTATTCAGTACGGATTGATCCATGTCCTCTCGCGAAATCCGCATCGCCACCCGTAAAAGCGCCTTGGCCTTGTGGCAGGCCGAATACGTCAAAGCACGCCTTGAGCAGGCCCATCCCGGCCTCAAGGTCTCCCTGGTGCCCATGGTCAGTCGCGGCGATAAGCTGCTGGACTCGCCACTGTCCAAAATCGGCGGCAAGGGCCTGTTCGTCAAGGAATTGGAAACTGCGCTGCTGGATAACGAAGCCGACATCGCCGTGCATTCGATGAAAGACGTGCCCATGGACTTCCCTGAAGGCCTGGGCCTTTTTTGTATCTGCGAGCGCGAAGACCCGCGCGACGCCTTCGTTTCCAACACCTTCGCGTCTCTGGACGAATTGCCGCCAGGCAGTATCGTCGGCACCTCCAGCCTGCGTCGCCAGGCCCAGTTGCTGACGCGGCGTCCCGACCTGCAGATCCGCTTTTTGCGTGGCAACGTCAACACGCGCCTGGCCAAGCTGGACGCCGGGGAATACGACGCGATCATCCTCGCCGCTGCCGGCCTGATCCGCCTGGGCTTTGAAGACCGCATCACCTCGGCCATCAGCGTCGAAGACAGCCTGCCAGCTGGCGGGCAGGGTGCAGTCGGCATCGAATGTCGCACCGCCGACAGCGAAATTCACGCACTGCTCAAGCCTCTCGATCACGCGGACACCGAAGTGCGTGTTACCGCCGAGCGTGCCTTGAACAAACACCTCAACGGTGGCTGCCAAGTGCCCATCGCCTGCTATGCCGTACTCGAAGGTGAGAACCTGTGGCTGCGTGGCCTGGTCGGTGATCCGGACGGCGGTAACCTGCTGACCGCCGAGGTGCGTGGGCCGCAGCGTGATGCCACGGCACTGGGGATTCAGGTTGCCGAGGAACTGCTGGAAAAAGGCGCGGGTGCCATTTTGCAAAAAGTCTATGGCGAGGCCGGCCCGCAGTGACCAAATGGCGAGTGCTGCTGACGCGGCCTGCCGAGGAGTCGACGGCCGTGGCGGCGTTATTGGCCAAGAGCGGCATTCACAGCAGCTGCCTGCCTTTGCTGGAGACCGAAGCCTTGCCGGTGACTGCTGAGCAACGCGCGGTATTCGGCGCGCTGCCGCGCTATTGCGCCGTCATCGTGGTGAGCAAGCCGGCTGCACGCCTGGCGTTGCAGCGGTTGGGGGACAGTGTGCCGCCAATGCCCTGGTTCAGTGTCGGCGCGGCGACGGCACAGATACTGGCCGATCATGGCCTCAAGGTTCACTATCCCGCCACTGGCGACGATAGCGAGGCCTTGCTTGAACTGCCCGCCTTGCGCGAGGCTATTGCACTGCCGGGCGGCCGGGTGTTGATCCTGCGCGGCGAGGGCGGGCGTGAGTTGCTGGCAGAGCGTTTACGCGAGCAAGGTGCTAGTGTCGATTACCTGGAATTGTATCGGCGTTTTCTTCCGGTGTATGAAAAGGGCGCGTTGATGCAACGCATCCAGTTGGAACGCTTGAACGGCCTGGTGGTCAGCAGTGGGCAGGGTTTTTTACACCTGCACGCGTCAGCCGGCCCCGATTGGCCAGAGGTGGCACAGCTGCCGTTGTTCGTGCCCAGCCCGCGTGTATATGAAATGGCGCGGGCGGCGGGTGCAGAAAAAGTTGTGGATTGTCGCGGCGCGAGTGCCGCGGCTTTGTTAGTGGCGTTAGGGAGCTATCCCGTTCCCACTCTCTGATACGCAAAGGACGGATACGTGAGCGAAACAGCCTTGCCTAAAGATGAAGCTCAGCCCGCGCTTGATGCGCCGGTCGAGACACCGGTCAGCGCGCCACGCCGTGGCAATGGCCTGGCCGTCGTCGCCTTGCTGTTGGGCGCTGCGGGCGTAGCCGCCGGCGGCTGGGGGATCTGGCAGGTCCGTGCCCTGCAAGCCAGCAGCCAGCACCAACTGGGCCAGGTGCAGACCCTGGATGACCAGTCCCAGAGCCTCAAGCAAGGCCAGCAACAGCTGGCCGCCCGCCTGGCGCAGTTGCCGGGTGCGGATGAGCTGGAAGAGCGTCGCCGCCTGGTCACGCAGTTGCAGGGAGATCAGCAGCGCCTCAACCAGCGTCTGGAAACCGTGTTGGGTGCCAGCCGCAAGGACTGGCGCCTGGCCGAGGCCGAGCATCTGATCCGTCTGGCCAGCTTGCGTTTGTCCGCCTTGCAAGACATTAACAGCGCCCAGTCGCTGGTCCAGGGTGCCGACGAGATTCTTCGCGAACAGAGCGACCCAGGGGCTTTCGCTGCACGGGAGCAATTGGCCAAGAGCCTGGCCGCGCTGCGCAGCACCGAGCAACCGGACCGTACCGGCCTGTACCTGCAACTGGCCGCCTTGCGTGACCAGGTGGTGCAACTGGCGGCGATTGCCCCGGAGTATCAGCTCACGGAGCCTGCTTCCCAGGGGCGCCCCACCAGCGATACGCAGAACCAGTTGAGCCAGTGGTGGGAGCAGATCTCCCGTTATTTCCGCATTGACTTCAACCCGGATGACAACATCCGTCCCTTGCTGGCAGGCCAAGGCCTGAACCAAGTGCGCCTGGCCTTGAGCCTGGCACTGGAGCAAGCCCAATGGGCTGCGCTTAACGGCGAGGCGGCCGTCTACAGCCGCTCGTTGGGGGAAGCGCGCAGCGTGTTGCAGGACAACTTCAACCAGGACAACCCGCAGAGCAAGGCGATGCTGGCGCGCATTGCCGAGCTTGAGCCCAAGGCCGTGTCCGTGGTCACGCCTGACCTGGCCGCGAGCCTGGCCGCTGTGCAGGCGTACCTTGAGCGTCGTCATCTGTCGGCCGACGAAGCCAAGGCCGCGGCTGGCAAACCGGCGACCCAGGAGTAGAGCTGATGAAGCGTTTCTATGTGATCCTGGTGCTCGCAATTGCGCTCGCCCTGGCCCTGGGTGTAGGCATTTCGAAGCACACCGGCTACGTGTTGATTACCTATCCTCACCTGCTGCATTACGAATCAAGCCTGTGGGCGACATTGGTGGCGGTGTTTGCCATCGGCCTGGCGATTTATCTGGTCCGCGTGTTGTGGAGCCTGGTCACCACATCCGGTGGCGTGGTCAACCCCTGGTCACGGCGCAATCGCAGCCGCCGTGTTCAGATCGCTATCGAGCAAGGCCAGATGGACCTCGCCGAGGGACGTTGGGCCAGTGCGGAGCGCCACTTGCACCGCGCCGCCGAAGCAGAGCGTCAGCCGCTGCTGTATTACATCGGTGCCGCCCGTGCGGCTAATGAACAGGGCCGTTATGAGGAATCCGACGGCTTGCTGGAGCGCGCTCTGGAGCGCCAGCCCCAGGCCGAACTGGCCATTGCCTTGAGCCACGCGCAATTGCAGATGGATCGAGGTGATACGGAAGGCGCGCTGGTCACTCTTCAGGCGATGCATGGGCGTCACCCGCATAACGCGCAAGTGCTGCGACAACTGCAACGCCTGCATCAGCAGCGTGGCGATTGGTCGTCTGTGATTCGCCTGCTGCCTGAGCTGCGCAAGGACAAAGTCTTGCCCGCCAATGAACTGGCCGAGCTGGAGCGTCGCGCCTGGGGCGAGAACCTGAGCCTGGCGGCCCAGCGTGAAGAGCAAGGCGAAGCCGGGTTGCAGTCCTTGGAACGCGCATGGGAGCAACTGACCGCTGCCCAGCGCCAACAGCCACAACTGGTGTTGGCGTATGCCGACCAACTGCGTCGATTGGGCGCGGATGCCAAGGCCGAAGAAGTGCTGCGTGGTGCTCTCAAGCGCGGTTATGACAGCCACTTGATCCGGTTGTACGGCCTGTTGCGCGGCAGTGATCCTGCGCGCCAATTGAAGTTTGCCGAAGGCTGGCTCAAGGACCACCCAGGCGATGCCAGCCTGTTGCTGACGCTGGGCCGTCTGTGCCTGCAAAACAGTCTGTGGGGCAAGGCGCGGGATTATCTGGAAAGCAGCCTGCAAGTGCAGCGCAATCCCGAAGCCTGCGCCGAATTGGCTCGCCTGCTGGCCCAATTGGGCGACACCGAGCGCAGCAACCAGCTGTTTCAGGAAGGCTTGGGATTGCTCGACAATCGCCTGCTGTCTTCGCCGCTGCCGGTGCCTGCGCGAGCTTGAAGTAGGAAAGGGTGAGTGGGTTGGCTCGGACCGATCCGACACCCGCTCCTTCAACGCTTGAAAACACTCGGTTTAACTGGCCTTGTTACTAATTCCTACTTGTTGTAACTGAATTTCCTCGGGCCCGTGGCGGGATGTCCTTATGTTTTCGAGGAAATGTCTGCTCTAGGGCGTATTGAAAGGGGTCGGGCCTTTCCTCTACCGTAGCGACCTATCTCTTGCAGTGCGGATAAACAATGTCTTTGGCCCCTTTACGCTCTTTGTTTTTCCTGGCGTTCATGGCGGGTGCGCTGACGTTGGGCGCGTCTTTCTACCTTCAATACGGCGCGCTGCTACGACCTTGTTTTCTATGCCAGGTACAGCGCCTGTTCCTCGCGTCTTTTGCCTTGATCAACCTGATTGCCGCACTTCACAGACCTGGGCGTTCCGGCCATTGCCTCTACGGGCTGGCGAGCATGGCCTGTGCGTTGCTGGGCGCCATCACCGCAGGCAGGCAAGTGCTGTTGCAGAACAGGCCGGCAAGTCAGGTCGGGGATTGCTGGCCCAGCGTGCAGCACATGCTTGAAAACCTGTCTGTCTGGCAGGCAATGCGCTCGGTGTTCAATGGCACGGTCGATTGTGTCGAAATCAACTGGACGCTGTTTGACCTGAGCCTGCCTGAGTGGAGTCTGTTGTTCTTCGTGGCGATGCTGATCCTGGGGTTCATGCAGGTGTCACGGTTGTTGTTCGACAGGCATTTGCGCCTCGCAACGCCTTGAAAACAAGACTCAGGTTGTAGGAGCGGATTAAACACTTGTATGAACATTCTCTCCTGCGTACCTTGAAGCCATAGTCATGCGGGCATAATCTGGCCCGCACGCGTTATCCAAACCGCTTGTCAGACACGGCCTTGTCCGTCTGCTGCTTCATCCTTGAAGTGTTGCGCAGGTACAGAGCTGCGGCGCCCCAATAGGGAAGAGAGATCATCATGTTGGAAAGTTGTCAGAATGCTCAGGAACGCTGGGGTGGGGTGCATAAGCTGATCGATAGATGGCTGTTGGAGCGCCACGAACTGATTCAGGCCTATGACACTCTTGGTGCCCATCCCGATGCATTGGCTGAGAAGCAAAAGCCTCTGCAAGAATTCTGCGGGTCTTTGGTGGACTACGTGTCTGCGGGTCATTTTGAGGTTTATGAGCAGCTGACCGGCGAAGCGAAAGCCTTCAATGACAAGCGCGGATTGGAATTGGCCGAAACCCTTTACCCGCGCATTGATGTGATCACCGAGAAGCTGCTGGCCTTCAATGATCTGTGTGATGAAGGCAAGTGTGTTGCTGAAAAATTCAAGGAGCTCGGCGGTCTGCTCCATGAGCGTTTCGAGTTGGAAGATTGCCTGATCGAAGTGTTGCACACGGCCCACAAACAAAAGGCTGCTGTCCAGGCCTGACCCTCGGCGGGGAGATACAAAACGGTGCGCATGTCGCACCGTTTTTTTATGGGTCAGTGGCGAGTGCCGAGTAGTTCGATCTCGAACACCAGCGGCGTATAGGGGGGGATCAACTCACCTGCGCCGTCTGCGCCATAGGCCTGGGCTGAAGGAATCACCAGACGCCATTTCGCACCCACCGGCATCTGTTGTAATGCACTGCTCCAACCGCTGATCACGCTGTTGAGGCGAAACCATTGCGGTTGCGTACTTTTGTCGAAGACAGTTCCATCAGGCAGTCGGCCCACGTATTTAACCTGCACTTCATCGCTGGCCAACGGCTTGTTGCCAGTGCCGGGTGCCAGCTCGGTGAGCAGGATACCATCGGCCAACTGACGAACGCCGGCTGCGGCTATTTCCCTTGAGAGAAATTGCTGCTCGGCAGCGAGTGCTTTTTCGCTTTGAGGTCGTTGGGCGTCGGCGGCGCTCTGCGCTTCGTGCTGTGCGAGGATCTGTTCGATGCGCGCGTTATCCAGCGCCAGTGGCTTGCCTTGGTAGGCTTGCTTGAGTCCGTCGAGCAGGGCCTGTATCTGCAGGTCGGGGACTTCCTGGCGCAACCGTTCGCCAAGGCTTGCGCCCATGCTATAGGCAAGATCGTGCGGGGTTGCGGCGGTGGTGTTTGAAGAGGGTTGCTCGCTTGCATCGGCCACGCAGATCGCCAAGCCGAACACTAGAAAAAGGTAACGCGACATGGGCATTCTCCCGGCGAAAGTGCGACGGATTATGCCAGTGCGGCTGCGTAAAAAGTGACGTGGTTTTCCGTTATATCGATAAGAATTTTCGCACGCTGCAACGCAACGCAAAGGATACTGTCAACATGCCCTAGCGGCGGTAAGAGCAGAGGGCTAGTATGAGCCGCACCCACGTCAGCCAGGAGGTAAACCATGTCGGCCAAACAGAAGCCTGTAAATACCCCGTTGCACTTGCTCCAACAACTTTCGGGCAGCCTGCTCGAACATCTGGAAAGCGCGTGCTCCCAAGCCTTGGCTGATGCAGAAAAACTGCTCGCCAAACTGGAAAAGCAACGCGGTAAAGCGCAAGAAAAACTGCACAAGTCCCGCACCAAACTGCAAGACGCCGCCACTGCCGGCAAGTCCAAGGCGCAAGCCAAAGCCAAAGGCGCGGTCAAAGAACTTGAAGAGCTGCTGGATGCTCTCAAGGATCGCCAAGCCGAAACCCGCAGCTACATTTCCCAACTCAAAAAAGACGCTCAAGAAAGCCTGAAATTGGCCCAAGGCGTTGGCCGTGTGAAGGAAGCCGTAGCTAAGGCACTGGGTGCTCGTACGCCTGCAAAAGTAGCCGCGAAGCCAGCCGCTAAAACTGCTGCCAAACCAGCCGCTAAAACCGCTGCTTCCAAACCAGCCGCCAAGCCAGCCGCTAAAACCGCTGCTTCCAAACCAGCCGCCAAGCCAGCTGCTAAAACTGCTGCTGCCAAACCAGCCGCTAAGCCAGCTGCTAAAACTGCTGCTGCCAAACCAGCCGCTAAGCCAACTGCTAAAACTGCTGCTGCCAAACCAGCCGCTAAGCCAGCCGCTAAAACTGCTGCTGCCAAACCAGCCGCGAAGCCAGCTGCTAAAAC